>JABSRG010000057.1 GCA_013215165.1 Opitutales bacterium
CTGACTTCCTTGATCGGAAGTCCGCCAAAGCCAACCACTTTTTAATTTTTTAGCGCATCCCTATGGGATGGCTGTGACTTGATTCCTCAAAAGTTTATCCCTCATGTCCGTGAATCGCATAATCGCTCTTGGAGCATCAGCCGGTGGGCTGTCGGCCTTGGAGACCTTTTTTGACTCTGTGGAGTCTTCTGAGGGCGATGCATTTGTGATCATCCAGCACCTTTCCCCTGACTTTAAAAGCTTAATGCCTCAATTGCTGGCTTCGCATACAGACTTGCCTATACAAGACGTTACATCGGGTATGGAGCTGAACGATGGGCAGATCTATCTGATTCCTGCCGGTCATCTAATGACAATTGATGGAGATGGCGTTTTTGAGCTTCACGCTCGGAGTCAGTATGAACTGTCTATCAATGTATTCTTCAATTCGCTTGCGACTGCTTTTCAAGAACGCGTAGTTGCCGTAGTTCTCTCTGGTACGGGATCTGACGGTACTGACGGATGTCGTGCTGTGCGCTCCTCTGGGGGCTTGGTAATCTCGCAGCGCCCTGAGTCAGCGCAGTTTTCTTCGATGCCTCAAAATGTTATCAAACAGCGACTCCAGCATTTGATTCTGAGGCCTGAGGAGATGTGGCATCTTATCGCGACTTATGAGGGGGATCCCACCAAACTCGTCCCGGAACCTGTAGAACCCCTTTCTGCTGTGCCTGCTTTAGATCTGGATGAGGATGCTTTGGATAGCGGATTGAGCCGGCTATTTCTTCACCTCAAGAAGCTCTTTGATCTCGATTTTTCATATTACAAGCTATCGAGTGTGAGCCGTCGCGTATTGAGGCGCATGGAGACGAAAGAAATCTCCGATATAGAAAGCTACATTAAGTTCATTGAGGAGAGCACTGACGAGGCGGACGCTCTATATAAGGACCTACTCATCGGAGTGACCGCTTTTTTCCGCGATACCGAAGTGTTTGAAACACTACGGACAGATGTGGTTCGACCACGGCTCAAGGAACTGAAACAAGATGAGTTCCGGGTCTGGGTAGCAGGTTGTGCAACTGGAGAAGAGGCGTATTCTATCGCGATTTTATTGGATGAGGAAGCCAAGGCTTGTGGGTATGAAGGGAGGATCAATATCTTTGCGACGGATGTTCATAAGCGATCGATCAAACGTGCGGGCCGTGGCATATACTCGCGCGAGGAACTCGATGGCCTGAGCGAGCAGCAGATGACTGAATACTTTAAATTATCAGATGACGGGAGCTTCCAAATTCGTCCCGAGCTTCGGCAGCGTGTCGTGTTCGCCCAGCATAATCTTATTTTTGATCCACCCTTTACGAAGATGGATCTGGTGACTTGCCGTAATCTGCTCATTTATCTCAAGCCAGACACCCAAGATGCTATCCTGCGGCAGTTTCATTACTCAATAAATCTGAATGGAGCCCTTATGCTAGGGTCGAGTGAAAGCTTAGGAAAAATAGAAAACTCGTTCAGTGCAGTTTCAAATTCGTTGAAAATTTTTAATAAAACCAGCGATGTAAACCTCACTAAGAGGAGGGATTTGATGGGCTCGAGTCGTAGAATAAGTGGGATGCGCAGTGACGGCTTCACACCTGTATCTCCTACGAAGATTCCGATCGAAAAAAATCTATTGCGTGCCTACGATTTACTTCTCCGAAAGTTCGCACCCACAGGGGTGTTGATTACTCGGGAGCGTCATGTCCGTCATTTTTTTGGGGAGACCAGCAAATACTTCGTGTTTCGAGAAGGGCGTGCTGATGACGACGTCCTGTCGATGCTGACTGGAGATGTAAAGCTGGCAGTTTCCACACTGATACAACGCGTGATCTCTCAGAATATTTCAGCGCGCTCCGATGGCATACGCTGCACAACGCGTCACGTCGACGAGATGATCGATATTTCCGCCGAGCCATTCACCGATGATGGGCGAGATTTGGGGTTGATCATGATAAGCTTTATTGAGCGCTCTACATCTATAAGCGTTGGACTGGCTGAAGACGGCAAAAAGCGCCCAACCGACGGCTACGAAGCAATTGGCGACATTAACAATCAGCAACGCATTCAGGCCTTGGAAGATGAGCTCCATTCCACGAAGGAAAATCTCCAAGCCACAGTCGAAGAGCTTCAGACGAGCAATGAGGAGCTTCAGGCTGTAAATGAGGAATTGCAGGTGTCGAACGAAGAGCTCCAAAGTGGTAATGAGGAGCTACATTCGATGAATGAGGAGCTCTATACAGTAAATTCTGAGCTAGAGCAAAAGAACCAGCAGCTGATTCATCTAAACCGGGATCACGAATACCTACTCGCCAATACTGAAGATGGCGTGCTCTACGTAGATGGTGATCTTCGGATTAAGAAGTTCAACGAAGCCATTGCTTTTGCGTTCAATCTTTTGCCTCACGACGTGGGGCGGCCGATCGAACATATTTCTTATAACCTCGAGAATCGTGAGGAGATGCTATCTGACATCCAAGACGTTCTCGAGAGTGGTGCGCGTAAAGAACGCGAATCCAAGACCTCTAATGGGGTGATTTACTTACGCCGCTTTACGCCGTTCGTGGGCGAAGACGGGAAGCCTGGTGGCGTGATCATGACGTATACGGACCTCACACTCAGTATGCGCTATCGCGAGCGCCTACGCCGGGCCATGCGAACAGCAAATATGGCTTGGTGGGAGTGGGATCTACAAAAAGATCTGATTTCGGTCCACTCTGAGGGCAATTGTATCCTCGGTATGCAAGTGCATGCCGGAAGCTATGGAAAAGATTTTTGGCTCAAACGTGTTCATCCGGACGAACAGAAGAAAGTGGCTGAAAGTCTGAATCTATTTCTTTCTGGGGAGGAAGAAGAATGGCGTTCTGAGCATCGTTATTTGGACTCAGATAGCAAATTTCGTTGGGTGTTGGAGGTCGGCCAGGTTACGCGTCGCAAGCCTTCGGGTGAGCCACTGGAAGTTTCGGGCATCACGATGCTGATTCATGATCGGAAACTCGCCGAGCTCGATTTAGTAGACGCGAAGGAACGAGCTGAAGATGCGGCGCGCACCAAGTCTGAATTTCTATCTGTCATGAGCCATGAGTTGCGGACACCTCTCAACAGCGTGATCGGTGTAGCTGAACTCCTTAAGATGGATTCTCCAGACCCTTCCATAGACGAATATGCTGAGACAATAGATCGTTCAGCTACCGTGTTGCTCGAGCTCATTAACGGAATCTTAGACTTTTCTAAGGCTGAGGCAGGCATGCTTCAGATTGTCCCCACCCCTTCGAGTCCCGTGGAGGTCATTAAAGAAACGGTCGATTGTCTCTCTCCACTGCTTAAAGAGAAACGCTTCAATGTGGAGACCACCTACGATGTGGGACACGATACCTTCAATTTTGATTACACGCGGGTCCGCCAAGTCTTGTTTAATCTGGTGAGCAACGCTTGCAAGTTCACGCCAGCCGAAGGAAAAATCTCGGTATCTGTCAGTGATGCCACGCCTGGTTTCCTGAAGTTTGCAATAGAAGACGATGGCATCGGAATGAAGCCTGACTTTCTCAAGTCACTCTTTGAGCCGTTCACTCAGGCGGATTCCTCGTCTAAGCGACACGAGGGTGGAACTGGCCTCGGACTTTCAATCAGCAAGAAGCTCGTCGAGTTCATGGGAGGTGAAATCACCGTAAGTAGCAAAGAGAATGCAGGCACCACCTTCCGATTTACGATAAAATCGAGTGCGGTTTCAAATGTCCCAGTCGAGGCAAGTTCCGAAAATATTGATTCTGATGCCGGGCCAGTGCATCATGGAAACTGTCTGATCCTCGATGATGAGAGATCCAATCGATCTATACTTGAGCGCATTCTAAAGCGGATAGGCTATGACGCCACGGCTCTGGGCGATCCAGAAGAGTGTATGAAAGTCCTGGGAGAGCAGACATTCGATTATGTGTTCATCGATTTGCACATGCCCGGTATCACTGGATTTGAGGTGGCAGATAAAATTCGTGGAAAGAAGGCGTATGCGACTACCCCAATCATTGCATTCACGGCTGATTTTTCGAAGAAAACACAGGATAGTATCGAAACATCTACTTTTGATGCACTTTTGCCCAAGCCGTTTAGCCGAGATTTACTAGAAAGCATCTTGAGGCGTGTGCGTGAGCAGCCTGATGAGGCAGAGCCTGTAACCAGCCCAGTTGATTGAGTATCGTCCCAAGGGTGTGATCAGATCTACGAAAAACTGATTTTGGGCTCAGATAAATGATACTGCTATCTGGCTTCGACTAAAGCATCCATCACTAGTCCAGGTGTTAAAATCTCAGGAAGAATTTTTGGTATATCTAATCCAGGCCCATAAACCAAGTTAAACGGGATGGCATTGCGTTGGAATCCGGCTAAAGCGTCAGTGATCCGTTCATCATGATGGGTCCAATCAGCCTTGAGGAGTACGATCTCTTCATCGAGAACAGACTCAATAACCGCGTCATTGCCAAACACGACCCGCTTATTTACCTGACAAGTGAAACACCAGGAAGCAGTAAAATCGACATAGACCCGTTTACCCTCGGCAGCTAGTTCCTCCGCTAGGCCGGGTTCCCACTTATCCCATACCAAGTTACTCGCCCGTGGCGCACCTGCCCAAAGGCCGCCGACCAGGCCCAGCGCCGCAAGAGAGGTTCCAATCAGTTTTGTTTTCCTACCGGCGGAGGGCACGGCCCAACGTCCGAAAATCCAGCACGCAAGCGCTGCGATAGTTAGGCCGGACAAAGAGTAGAGAAGCGCTTGATCGTCGTAGCTAGGCGAACCAATAAGTTGAGTGCTCAATACCCAAACCAGGTATCCCGCTGAACCGTAGAGTAGGAACGCCATCGCTTGCTTGAAACTTTCCATCCAGGCGCCGGGACGCGGGAGTTTATTGAGTAAATTGGGCTGGATTGAGAAAAATAGGTAGGGGAAAGCCAAGCCAGCACCCAGTGCGGTAAAAATCAACATCCCTTCAAACGCGGAGAGTGTTGCCGTTGCACCGAGTGCCGATCCTAAAAATGGAGCTGTGCACGGTGTAGCTACGACTGTGGCCAGCACACCACTAAAAAACGATCCTTTGAGCCCGGATTGGCTCGTGAGGTTCTGTCCGACCCCTACAGCAGAGGTGCCTATCTCGAAGACCCCACTCAGATTTAGACCGAAAATAAGGAGGATGGCCGCTGTGAGGTAAACTACAATCGGATTCTGCAACTGGAAGCCCCAGCCAATCTCTTCGCCTGCAGCGCGCAGGCCCAGGAACACGCCACCTAAGACCCATAAAGATAACAAAACTCCTGCGGCAAATACCCAGCCATGAAGCACGATCTTTTTCCTGTCTCCGCCAGCTTGGCTCACGAAGCTCATAATTTTGAGTCCGAGTACTGGAAAGACGCAGGGCATTAGGTTCAGAATTAGGCCGCCAATGAATCCGCCCGCTAATTTGCCGAGTATCCCCCAATTGCCGGCTGTGTTTTCCATACCGCCAATAGGCGCTGGTCCAGGTGCCAGTGTCGCGCTCAGCTCGATACCGGCTTTTGGGCTCCCTTCCCAGGCTGCACTTGCTGCGAATACGCCGCCGATTTTGGCAATATTCTCCTCTGCATAGTCACTCTTCGTGAGCGTCAGAATGAATTGAGAATCATCAATGCGTGTGACTGTTTGCGCGACATTAGTATCGATGTTAGGCGGAAACGGTTCACCGTCTGTGTCGAGATTATAAGTGTCATCTTCAAAGAAATAGATTTCGGAATCTTCAGTGGGTAGCGTGCCCCCATCCTGGGCCTGAAGTAAGAGCTGAATGGTCTGCCCATTATCAAAGGCCGCAAGTTGATATTGCTCAGAGTTCCGAGCCGGAAGCTGGGCTACGGCTTGCTGAAAGAGCTCTGCGATATCGGTTTCAGCGGGTTTTGACTCAGCTCCAGTATTGAGTGTCAGAGTGAGATCGGCGCTTCCAGGAATACATACGTCCTCACATATCAGCCAATCCGTGCGCGCTGCGAATTTCAGTTCGGTATCTGAAGTCAGATTGTCTGGCGCGGTCACCGCGGCAAACAACACGACATCTCCCTCATGAACATAGTTCATTAACTCAAACATCGTAAAACGCTTTGGGGTAGGCCATTGCAGTGCGCCAACAGTGAAGCCTTCTGGGATCTGCCAATCAATGCTGGTGGTGATGCCCGTATCGCCGGGGTTTTTCCAGTAGATATGCCAGTGCTCATCGGTGCGATAATGGACGCCCAGTCGGAATGTCTGTCCCGGCGCAACGGTGTCGACATCTGCAATCATGCGGACAACCACGTGAGGTTCAGAAACACTCGGGCCCGAGGCACCCTGGACTGCTGCAATGGTTGAGCCGAAAATGAGTAATCCTAGTAAAGTCCGGAGAGATTTCATGATAGGTGTATCTGTCTAGGGGATTCTATACAGGAATCCTATTCGAAAAACTTATTCCGCAATTTCATGCGGCGTATTTCTGTTATAACCGCGAATCAATCCACGTATACGTGTTTTAGATTGGCAAAAGCACGGATGCCACTCGATCCGAGTTCACGTCCGAATCCACTTGCTTTGACCCCTCCAAAAGGGATGGCTGGCTCACTTTTGACCACGGCGTTCACAAACCCAGCCCCGCACTCGATCTCGTCGCGAGCGATGCGTTCCGCCCTGTCCAAATCCGAGGAGAACACACTAGCTCCCAATCCATAACGTGAAGCATTAGCAAGCTCGATAGCATGCGATTCATCACGTGCAGCGCACACCACAGCCACAGGGCCAAAAGTCTCTTGGGTGAAGAGGGGCATGGTTTCGTCTACTTCAGCGATTAGGGTAGGTTGAAAAAAATAACCGGGCCCGTCGATGATGTCACCCCCGCGTATGACGCGCGCGCCCATCGCGACGCTGTCCTGGACTTGGCGTTGCAGGTTATGGCGTAGATCATCGCGTGCCATCGGACCCATCGTCATGGTGTCGACGTAAGGATCCCCACAGCTAATACCGTCTACGATATCAGTGAGTGTATCCAAGAAATCATCGTAAATTCCAGGGGTCACTATGATGCGTTTTGCCGCGATACACACTTGGCCCGCGTTACGAAATCGAGACTGGGCGCAGCAGCGTACTGCCAAGTCCAAATCGGCATCATCGAGGATGATGTAGGGGTCGCTGCCTCCAAGCTCCATCACTGCGGGTTTGAGGTGGGCGCCCGCGATGCGTGATACAGCACGACCCGCGCGTTCACTCCCAGTAAGCGCCACACCTTCAACCGCCGGATGGGCGATTACCGCTTCGATGTGCAATGTCTCAATAAGCAGGATCCGAAACAAGTTTTCTGGAAAACCCGCTTGAGCGAAAAGATCTTCAAGAGCCAGGGCACAACCAAACACATTGTCGGCGTGTTTGAGTAGCACCCCATTTCCGACAAGGAGCGTCGGAATGGCGAAGCGCATAACCTGCCACAGTGGGAAATTCCAGGGCATGATGCCAAGAATGACACCGAGTGGAGCGAGCATAAGATAGCTTCGGATCGCCTCGGTCGGTGTTTCTTTAGGGCGCAGCAGTTGAGGAGCATGCTCTGCGAAATAGCGGCAACACTGAGCACATTTCTTTACCTCAGCCTTACTCTCATAGAGCACCTTACCCATTTCATCTGTCATCAGTTGCGCCAGTGTCGACTGATGTCTCTCCAATAAATCCGCCAATCGATTCAGCGCGGCTTGGCGCTCGGGAATACTGGTGATTCCCCAGCCTTTGCCCGCAGCATGAGAAGCTTCGACGATGCTTGCCACCTCGTCTTCGCCCATCACACGGTAGCTCGCGATTACGGTGCCGTCTTTTGGATTGATCGACTGAAATTCCATGCCCGTAGGGAGTAAAAATAAAAAAGAGCGATTATCGAGCACATCGCGTGCATGAAGGGCGATCATCATCAAAAATTGTGATCCCTATTACGATCGAGGCCCCTTGATTGAAGGGGTCTTGCGCGCAAATTAATTAAACTGAAAGCGCGGAGATTTTTGGGGAAATCCGCATTCCCCATGGCTGTTTCTTCGAAAACATTTCACTTTACGATTTTCAATCCGGATGAATTCGATCTTTTAATATCTGGATGGCTACAAGCGATCGACAACCACCTGCTTTCGACAAAAATTTCCTCGTCGACCTCGGAGGCTGGTCAGCTTTTCGCGAAGGAAAAGCTTTGTTTGAGGGGGGAGCTGTAAAGCATGTCGAATGGGAGGCACCGAGTCTTCACGGTGAGGTCCGCGTCGGCGGAAAGAGCTTTTTTCCACGCCTCAATCTACGTTCTGTCTCATTTCCCGATGCGCGCTGCAGTTGTTTGAAGGGGCAACGCGGTCAGGTCTGTGAGCATTTGATGGCGTTGTGTATGCATTACGAAGCCCATAAGCACGATGCGCGTCAGGAAGTGAAGCCGATTGAGCCCGCAGAACCCGACGAAACTGCCGTTCCCAGTGCGCGTCGGGCCAAGTCTTCTAAGAAGTCGGGCCTCAAATCACTTTTCATTTCTCAAGCTCAAGGTGAGGCGCTTTCCCTAAAAGTCTTTTTACCGCCAAATCTCGAACAAGCTGCAGAGAAAGATAGTATCGTTGTAAAAATTGAGGCGCATATTGGGGATGAAAAAGGCCCATTGGAAGGTCTGGATAAAACGAAACCCTATAAGGTCGCATCGCACGATTACCTCGCCCTTGCCCTATTGGAGGAGTGGAGCCGAGGAAAACCATCAAGTATCGTGCAGCTCAGCCGTGAGCGCTTACGTTTTCTTCTCGATAATTACGTCGACGTCCCAGCCATTTATTTTCTCAACCAGCCTGAACAGCCCTTAGAATGGGACGATTTGGAATTGCCAGATGTCTATCCCTTCTTGGATGAAGATGCTATTGAGGATGATGACGACGATGACGTGCCGGTGTATTCTGCATTTGGAGGGTCGAGACGCCGCTCGTCAAACCCTCCAACTCCGCGGTCAACAGGACCGTCCTTTTTCAAGCAAAAGGACTCAGGCGGATCAGTAGATTCCGGAGAACTTGAAGTCGACGGATCGCCCAATTTTTTGGCTATCAAGCTCCCGGGACGCTCGCATCCCAACCACAATACTGGCCTCGATTTGCTCAAGGCTGAGGGTTTTCGCAATGAACCCTCTAACGGTAAATGGTGGCTCCGTGACAGCCATAAAGTACTCAATTTTTTGGCTAATTTTTGGGACCGCTTAGAGGGTGAGTGGGGTGCCCGTTTTTCTGCTAACTTCAAAAAGCAGATGAAAGGCGTAAAACGTGCCGAAATTACTTCGGACATCATCGAAGTCCGCAACGGCTTTTCAATCAATTTGGCGCTGAGCGCGGGTAAAGCGGACGATGCCGAGGTCAGGCAGTCGCTTTCTGTGGGGAAAAATTACGTTCAGTCCGGCAAGTCAGTTTTTCTGATCAATCCGTCGAAAGTAGAGAAACTTCAGGCGGCCCAGAAAGCCCTATCTGGGGATATTCGCAGTGAGCTTAGCCCGAGCTTTCAGCACGCAGTGAATGCAGCTGGCCTTGCGGATGCTGAAAAGATTTTGTCGCCGATGGTGCGCGATTGGCGGCCGCCAGAAAGCTGGCAAGAGCGCAGTGGGGCGTTAAACGAAGTTAGCCAGCTTAAACCACCCCCGGTGAAACAAGCCCTTGAGGATACACTACGAGGATATCAGCGTATCGGGGTCGCCTGGCTCTATCACCTCTACAACAACGAACTCGGTGGCATTCTCGCTGATGAAATGGGACTGGGTAAAACACTCCAGGCCCTTTCTTTGATCCAGTGCGTCTCTCATGCGGATTCAGATCCAGGCCCCTCATTGGTCGTGTGCCCGGCGAGCGTGGTAGAGAATTGGATTCGCGAAGGAGCGAAATTTACACCGGAACTAAAGTCCCTGGCGCATCACGGGTCGCAGCGGATAAAAGATCCGAATGAGCTCAAGACTTATGATCTCATCGTCACCTCTTATGGCACAATGGCGCGGGATGTTGAGATATTCAGCGCGGTCGATTTTAAGCTCATCATCGGCGACGAGGCTCAACATATCAAAAACCGTAAGACTCAGAATGCACGATCGTTGAGAGCGCTTATATCGCGAGGCCGCTTTTTACTCACGGGAACACCTATCGAGAACAGCCTCGATGACCTCCGTGCTCTATTCGATTTCCTCATGCCAGGGTATCTTGCCGATCGACCGACCGGCTTGGACGCCGAAGGACGCGCATGGTATGACCAACGACACAGAGAGCAGGGTGCTCCCTATATTTTGCGCCGCTCTAAGAAAATGGTTGCCCCTGAGCTACCCGATAAGATTGAGCAGGTGTTCTATTGCCACATGGAGGGAGCACAGGCGCAGCTTTACGAAAAAATTCTCAAGGATACGCAGGATACCATCTTCAAATTGGAGATGGATGGCGCCAACGAAGGATCCGTTAAAATGGCTGCCTTCAATCAACTCTTACGCCTACGCCAAGTCTGTGCCGATCCACGTATTCTCGATCCCAATATGGCAGCAGCCACCTCATCGAAGCTGCAAGCCTTCCGCGAAATCCTCGACGAAGCGCTCCAGGACGGGCACCGCATCCTGCTCTTCTCCCAATTTGTTTCTGTGCTCAAACTCCTCCGGAGCGAACTCGAGGATCAGGGTCTGAAATTTTGCTACCTCGACGGTTCAACACGCAACCGGCAACGCCTAGTGGATGAATTTAACGACAACGATGACATCCCCGTCTTCCTCATCTCTTTAAAGGCAGGCGGTACCGGACTCAATTTAACAGGTGCCGATACTGTCGTGCACTATGATCCATGGTGGAACCCAGCCATCGAAGCCCAGGCTACGGACCGGGCTCACCGTATAGGCCAAAAACGTGTCGTCACGAGTATAAAACTCATCGCTTCTGAAACCGTAGAAGAGCAAGTCGTCGATCTGCAGAAGTCTAAAGCCAAAATGCTCGAAGAACTCCTGGAGGCATCTGAAGCAGCCAACGCCAAAGTCAGCCTGAAGGACATCAAAGATCTGCTGGGGATGTAGTTGGGGGTGACTCGTTATGCTGAGAATGGGTTTAAGCTTAGGCCCTGCGGCAATCGCTCTCGCGATCACTCTACGGTAAATCAGCGCGCCGCACACTTCCGTTTCCGTTGCGCGTGATGAACTCAGTTATATTTTACTGGCCAATCCTCATGAACTGCCGAGCATGCAAGCGTGCCGGTAAATCCACTGACAGAACTGACTGAGGGCCTCCCGATTGAAAAAGTGCGGGGCTATGCTTGGGTGGGAGATGCCATGCTGGCGCTGTTCATGCGGGCCAAGATCCTGGAGAAATGTGGGCAAATTGATACGCAGCGCTTTGTGTCGGTGACCTCTAACCAATTTCTGTCATCCTTCGGATCACCGACCCGAGTCGAAGCCCAGATTGGAATCCTGCGCGAGCGAGAAGGTGAAGCCGCAGCGATGAGCTACATCGAACGAGAAATCTGGCCCCGCGCCCAGAAACAGCTTTAGAGCACTCCAACCCTTCATTCCGATCCGTCGCTGTTGGATAAAAAACCATGGGTATCGATATAGCAGCTTCGTTGGACATCAAAGCTCGAGAAACATCCTTCTCTGGCGTCGTTGAAGTCGTTTCCGCCGAGTGCTCTTTTCGCAAAAGTTTGGGATATCGTGACCGGGCCAACAAACTCAAAATTGATTGCGATACACGTTTTGGAACCGCGAGCGGCACCAAGGGGTTTACTGCTCTGGCGGTGGCAAGTTTGGTTGAAAGTGGGGAAATCAGGATGGATACGAAAGCGGTATCCATCCTTGCTGATCGTTTTCCGGAATTGCATCCAGACATCACTATTCAGCAGCTCCTCGCACACACCTCTGGAGTAGGTGACCACTATGACGAAGAGCTGATCCAAGGCGGCGTCGACGATTTTTTTCTATCGATTCCAGTTCAGGATCTGGTGTCACCCTTTGACTATCTGCCGTTGCTAAGAGAGCGACCGCAAAAATTCGCTCCAGGCGATAGAGCCTGTTATTCAAATGGTGGCTATGTGCTGCTTGCGATGATCATCGAATCGGTGTCTGGAATGGATTTCCAACGCTACGTCGAGGAACGCGTCTTCCATCCCTCTGGCATGAGATGCTCTGGTTTTTTTCGTTCAGATGACCTTCCTGAAAATGCCGCATTGGGATATCTCGCTGGCGAAAACGATTCCAGAACGAACGCACTCAACCTTCCCGTAATCGGTTCAGGGGATGGCGGAGCCTATAGCTGCCTAGAAGATATGAAGTCATTCTGGCGTAGCTTGCTTTCTTTAAAAATCGTAACAAAACCCACCCTGGATCAGATGATCCAGCCGCGAAATAGAATCGAGAACTCCGATTACGGCTTAGGTTTCTGGATTGAGGCCGGCGGAAACTTCATCACATTGGAGGGCTACGACGCAGGCGTTTCCTTCTACTCAGGATGCAGCAGAGACCTCAAAACTCAGTTTACCGTAATCTCAAACGACCGCTTAGGAGCCTGGCCCATTGTGAAAGCGCTCAAAAAAAGCCTGCTCTGAAAATAGCCGGACTAGAATATCAACTTATACGGATTTGAGAAAACTCGCCCGCAACGATTGAAGTCTTCCGCTTACTTTATTTTCAATGTTTTTTGGGTTTTATCCGTAGGGTGAGTTTTCCCTCTCAGATTGAGTCTTGGTTTGAAGCTAAAGGGTGGCGTCCTTTTGAGTTCCAAAGGGAGGTGTCAGTGGCCTGGCGTTTAGGTCAGTCTGGGTTGGTGCATGCACCGACGGGCTTTGGAAAGACCTTGGCGGCGATGCTTGGGCCTTTGTCTTCGGCAGCCGAGGGGGACGAGGATGGAGCGTTGCCGGCGGCGTTTCAGGTATTGTGGATTACACCGATGCGCGCTCTGGCCAATGATACGGCTCATACGCTCCAACAGTTTGTCGAAGAGCTCGGGCTGAATTGGACGGTAGCTTTGCGCACCTCTGATACATCAAGCTCCCAACGCGCGAAACAAAAGGAGCGGCTGCCGACGGTGTTGGTGACGACCCCCGAAAGCTTCGCTATGCTGCAAACTTATTCCGGATGGGAGCAGCGTTTCCGCGCTGTTAATACGGTGGTAGTGGATGAGTGGCATGAACTGTTAGGAAATAAGCGAGGGGTGCATACGGAACTCTGCCTAACACGCTTGCGTGCGGTTCAACCTGATCTGCGAATCTGGGGTTTATCTGCGACTCTAGGGAATGTGCAGGAGGCTTTGGATGTGCTGCTTGCGGGGAAGTCTGAGGACGCTCGAATCATTAAGGGTGATCACAGTAAACGTATCGAGATCGAGACGCTGATCCCAACGAGCATCGAACACTTTCCCTGGTCGGGCCACTTGGGTATCAAGCTCGTCGAGGCAGTTTGGGAGCGCGTGATGCAAGCGGGCACGTCGCTGATTTTTACAAACACCCGCTCGCAAGCGGAAATCTGGCATCAGACTCTGCGCGCTCACGTGGGAGAGGTAGCGGACAATCAATTGGCGGTCCATCATGGCTCCCTTGAGAAAGAGGTTCGGCTTGCAGTGGAAGCACGCCTCAAAGCGGGTTCTGTCAAAGCTGTGGTATGCACATCGAGCCTGGATCTGGGCGTCGATTTTACGCCCGTTGATCGAGTTTTTCAGATTGGTAGCCCCAAGGGAATCGCTCGTCTTACCCAGCGAGCGGGTCGTAGTGGACATCGGCCAGGTGAAGTGTCACGGGTGATTGGCGTGCCGACAAATGCGCTCGAACTCATCGAGTTTGCGGCTGCCCGAGATGCCTTGAGTCGTGGTGAAATTGAGTCGCGTATTCCTCTAATGAAGCCCCTCGACCTCTTAGTTCAGCATGTGTGCAACGCCGTGGTCGCAGGGGAGGTGGCGGCGGAGCGCCTGTTTCAAGAAGCCCAAAGCACCTGGGCGTTTCGCGATCTTACGGAAGAGGAGTGGAGTTGGGTGATTGAGTTCGCGACCCAGGGTGGCAAAGCCCTCCAGGCCTATCCTGCTTATAAGAAGCTCGCTTTAGAAAATGGAGTGCTGCGTTTCCAAGACTGCAAACAGCATACCCAACAGCGTTTCAATATGGGCACGATTGTAGCGGACTCGGAGATCACTGTGAAACTTCAGCGCGGAGGCGTGCTAGGTGGAGTGGAAGAGGGATTTGTCGCCCGTTTGCGACCAGGAGAAAGCTTTGTCTTTGCTGGACGTCTTTTGGAACTCGTGCGCATTCAAGGCCTGGTGGCCCACGTGCGACCGGCCAAGCGCAAAAAAGGTGCAGTGCCGTCTTGGCAGGGAGGCAAGTCGCCTCTGTCGTCCGAGCTTTCGACCGCCGTAGCGCGTTGTATGGAGGAGCACCTTCATGATTCTGTAAACCCAGTGCCAGAGCTCGCCGCAGTATCACCCATCTTGGATATTCAACGAAGTTGGTCAGAGATCCCTAGGATGGATCGACTCTTGGTCGAAATCACCAAAATTCGGGGCGAAGTACATTGCGCGTGCTTTACCTTTGCTGGGCGGCTGGTCAACGAAGGCTTGGCCGCGTTGATGGCTTTCCGTTTGGGGCGTGAGCGGGACGTCGCCATTCGGACGACTGTTAATGATTATGGTATTTCGCTACAACATACCGCTGTCGATGATCCCTGGCCTGAGCGCACGCATTGTTTGTTTGAGACAGACGCTTTGCTTGATGACTTAGAATCGAGTATTCACGCAGCAGAACTAGCCAAGCGGCAGTTTCGTGGTATAGCTCGAGTGGCGGGTTTGATCCTCCAGGGTTTTGGCAAGCACCAGAAGTCTGCACGTCAGGTGCAAATATCCAGTAGTTTGTTATACGATGTTTTTGAGAAATACGATCCTGACAATTTGCTCTACCGCCAAGCGCGCCTTGAGGTAATGCAGCTACAGCTCGAACTCACCCGACTTCAAACTACCTTGGATCGACTGAACAGTATCCCTGATCAGATCCACTTTACACCGAGACTGACTCCGATGGCCTTCCCGCTGTGGGCCGACCAAATTGGCGGCAGTGTATCTACTTTGAGTAGGGATGAACAGGTGCTGAGAATGCTACAAGAACTGGAGGACGCTATATGACTGATTGTTTGGGATTAAGAGGACAGGGAGTTTTCGGCTTGTCGCTCCTCGGCTCCAGTTCTTCTGGTCGAGGTGCTCTGTCGCCTCGCCTAGACGGTGTGGGTCGAAGCAACGGCCAAGCAATGGCTATCGCCATCACTTTACGTATGGAATCTGGCTAGATTTGCGCCTATCGCACAATCTGGATTGAAGACTGATCGTGCAGAGCGCGTGGCGCTATGGATATTGTGATGCTTTCATAAAAATGCCTATTGAACTCCTTGCGAGCTGGGTCGAGTCTGGAAAGATGACGCTACGCATGCTCAATCCCCTCTTATTTCTTTTTCTGACTTTTTCCGGCGGGATCACTTTGCTTGCTGATGCTCCTGAAATAAAGCAAGGGACCGTCGATCCGGGAGTGTGGTTACTCTATCAGCGTGCGCTGAATCAGGATGCTGAGGCCCAGTATGAACTCGCTTGGTTATATGTCGATGGCGAGCGCGGACTGCCACGAGACGATGGGGCAGCGTTTCATTGGTTCAATGAGTCAGCCCTGGCAGGATATGGGCCTTCCTTTATTGAGGTGGGTTACTGCTACTCCCAGGGTGTCGGGGTTGAGCAAAATGTTCAGGAGGCTTATGATTGGTACATCAAGAGTGCAGATGAGGGCGATGCGATCGCGATGAGCGATTTGGGATATATGTATGCCGCAGGTAAATTGGGTCAGATCGATTTTAAGAGTGCGAGTGATTGGTTTCATCGCGCTTTGATTGGTGAGAATATTTTGGCGCGAAATAATGCGGCTTGGTATTTCGCGACCGTCGAAGACAAGCGCCACGTCAGGGGTAAATACGCGGTCGAAATCATGATAGGCGTGGTAAAAGAAGACCCGCATCATAATTTTTTCGATACGTTTGCTGCGGCCTTGGCAGCCAACGGTCAGTTCGGGAATGCTCAACAGGCACAAAAGCAAGCGATTCGGCAGGCAAACCTACTTGCTGAATACGATGTCATTGAGGGCTATAATGAACGTCTGGTTCTATATGAAAACCGCCAGCGCTTCATTTATTACGGTGTTGATGGTGTGACAGAATAGGCTGTGCGCTATTCGGCGTATGGGAATTTGACTCGAGTGTTGCGGTTTTAAAAATCTCGTCTCCGCGAGTCGATGACCAGGGTGACAGGGCCGTCATTGTGGGCTTCAATCTGCATGTCGGCGGCAAATTTGCCACTGGCTACTTGTCCGGCATGCTGGGCGCGAAGTCGGTCTAAGGTTGAATGATATCGAGCCTCTGCGATTGCCGGGTCTTCAGCTCGATTAAAGGATGGGCGTGTTCCTTTTTGAATGGAACCAAGCAGGATAAATTGAGAGATGAGCAAGATGCCCCCACCAGTCTCGGAAATAGAGTGATTCATCCGGCCGCTGTCATCTTCGAAAACGCGTAGCTGGAGTATTTTTTTGATCAGCCAGCTTTGTTCTTCATCGGAGTCATCGCGTTCAAAACCAAGGAAGACCAGCAGCCCCGATTCGATGGCTCCGGTTGTTTTATGGTCTACACGACAAGTGGCGTGGGTGACTCGTTGAATGACGGCGCGCATGATATTGGATGATTAATAGCGGTGAGGTAACAGGAGATCGTGTTCAAGAGGCGGCATGGGTTCGTCGATATATAAGTTGAGAACGCATGGGTAACCGCATTCTGATTGTCGATGACGACGCCACTTTCAATAGCTTGCTGACTGACATCTTTGAGCAGGCAGGGCATACTGTGGTCTCAGAAAACAGCCCGGAGGCTGCGCTGAAACGGGCGGATGCGGAGGAGTTCGATCTCCTGATAACAGACCATCGGATGCCAGAGATTACGGGTCGCGATATTTTTCGCCATGTTCGTGAACAAAAACCCATGTTGCCGATTATCATAGTCTCTGGATTCCTAAGTAACGGGAATATTCGTTCGTTGGTTGAAGAGGGTATTGATGGAGTCTATATAAAGCCGCTTAACGTCTTCTCTCTATTACAACAATCGGAAAAGCTGATACAGCAGACACAAAGTGGTGAACGCGGTGCCCATCGTAGAACTTTGGTCGAGAGAGAGGGAGATTTTCCCGCTTCGCGTCTTCCATTCACTTTTAATGCCTTTCCTTGTCAAAACTCAACGGCTGAAAAGTTTGCCAGAAAGCTGTTTGATATGAGGCATTTTAAGTCGTCGCTAGTATTACTCGGCGAGCCCGGTACTCCATTCAGAAACCTCTGTGAGGACCTAATGGCCTTTGAATCTGAGTATACCGAGCATTTCGAATTTGTGCAGCCTGACGCGCTGACCGAGGACCATGTAATGAGAGTTCTCAATCGTTCTGAAGCGGCAGGAATTGGACGGGTGTCCTTCGTTCTGCACGAAGTAAAAAATCTCGATGATACACTGCGTGATCGTCTTGTAACTCTGCTCAAAAGGGAGAAACCCTTTGGCGAGCCCAATGTGTTGTCTCGTCTCATCTTTTGCTGTCACCAGGATATTGATGCGATGTTTGATGCCGGCGTGATTGATGATCGCCTGTATGTGTTGATGGGTGCAGCTGAGCTGCGGGTTCCGCCTTTGAGGGCGATTTCCGACGATATTCCTGTATTAGCTAAACGCATACTTGCTGATTTCGCACGACACCGCGGCTTGAATCAGATTCCCCAGCTGTCACCAGGGGCGGGAGAAGTATTAGCGCGTATGAAATGGCCGGGCAATTATGATGAACTCCGTGATCGCCTTCATAATATTTTGGGTGATGAGCCTAGAGATGTCATCACTGCTTCGCTATTTGACACCAACGTCCAGGAGGTAGATACCCCAACATTGAGTGAACATGATTTTGTTGAGTTGCTCATGGTTCAGAAGAAGCAGATGATCACAGCTATTGGGGCGATGACCAATGAGCACCCAGCAAAGCGGAATGCGCTCTTATATGGAGTAGAACATATTACAGAGCCCGAAGAGAGTGCCGCCTCGGCGTAACCTCCAAAGACAAGGTCTCATTCTCGGTCATCCCCCAGGGATTCTAATTTTTCCTGGACCACAGATTACGCAGATTTACACAGATAAGTATTTTGTTATTAGGTGTTTATGATTATCGTCTAAGAGGATGAGAGTTACATGAATACCCTTCGAATTGGCGAAGTATCCATACGCTTTATCCTATAGAATTTTGTGGACGATTCTTTTTTTTCGTAAATTCCTATTATTCAAAAAGATCTGTGAATATCAGCGTAATCTGCGGTCAATATTATGGGACAGTTGTGGGTCTCATTCTGAATTTCTGATCATACCTTACCAAAGTTTACTCGCTGAGTGTCTTTTTCAGAATCTTCGAATTCCGCCCGTTGGCTTTGTATTCATGTGCCCGTCTAGAGGGTAGGTCCTCAATAGTGCCGTCTTCGAAGCAGCGTATTTTTTTAAAGTATGGATAGGACTGTGTTGTGAGAGCGATTAGGAGCCTTGCACCCTGGTTGCGTGCAGTGTGTTCAGCATAGTCGATGAGTTGACCTCCGACGCCCCGATTTTGATAGAAAGGTTGGACGAATACCATGCCTATCTCTTGAACTTGGCCTTTATCGTAGGGAATGAGCTGCATGCACGCGATAATGCTACCGTCGATCTCGTATACCCAAGTATGCTCGATTTCGCGTTCGATTTGGGCGCGGGAGCGTGATTTTAGCGATGCGGAGCGCGCTGCATTGCGTGTGATGTTGTAGATGGACTGAACATCTTTTGCCCGTGCTTTACGGATCTCCTGATACGTGTTTGCGTGGATCATCGAACCGATGCCGACTTTATCAAATATTTCACGTAGGAGTGCTCCATAGATGCGGCCATCGATGATGTGAGCGCGGGTGACGCCGCGGTCTAGTGCATAGATGGACCGGTCAGCCTTAGTGCGGTTTGCCTCATCGATATGTTCAGGTGATTTTTCCAAGATTTGGCTGAGTTCATCAGCGGGCATATTGATGCGTTTTTCGCCGTTGATTACGATGCCTTCGCGGGGTGAAAGAAAGATGAGTTTTGAGGCTTCCATAGCGATCGCGCAATCAGCCGCCAGGCTATCAGCATTGATGCGCCAAGCTTCACCAGAGAGGCTATAAGCGATGGGGGAAAGGATCGGGATGAGGCCATCCCCAAGAAGTCTTTTGAGTGAATCTACATCGATGCGTTTAACCTTTCCAGTCGATCCATAGTCCTGGCCTTCGATAACGCCCACTTCAGTGGGGCTCACCGCGTTGGTGATGGCGTAACGCAAGCCAACTCCATCAAGACCTCTTTGGAATTTTTGTAGGGTATCTGCAGACGCTTCTAGGGCCAGGGCAAGGGTGTGCGCATCTGTGGGGCCTGCGCCATAAGCGTCGGTGATGGTGATGTCACGTTCCGCACTCAAATCACGCAATTGTTTACCGATCCCGTGCACGAGAACCACACGGATGTTAAGGTTGTGTAATACGGCTATATCGAGGAGTAGGTCGTTAAAGTTTTCATGCTCCACGACGCTGCCATCAAATGAAATGACGAAAACATGGTCCCGAAACATGGGGACATATTTCAGGATGCCTCGCAGGTCGGTGGGTTTGATCAATGTTGTCTCAGTTGTGGCTGGGTCACTCATGCTATGGCTGTAGTGCGAAGTAGAGGAGGATGCCCGCGAGCGCGATGCGATACCAGCCGAATATGGAGAGTCCGTGACGGGTAAGGAAGCCGACCAACCATTTTACCGCGAGCAGTGCTGAGATAAAGGCAACAACACAACCGACTACCACGGCGACTGGATCGAGAACGGCGATCATGATATCTCCGTCTTTGAACGTCTTATAACCGGCCGCTGCAGTGAGTGTGATCAGGCCAAGTAGGAAGGAAAATTCGGCGGCTACGGCAGGGCGCAAGCCGACTAGATATCCGCCGACAATAGTCATCATCGATCGGCTCGTCCCTGGCCACATGGCCACGCATTGGAGTAATCCGATGATGAAGGCATCGAGAGGACGGAGCGAGTGTAGGTCTCGGCCCGTTTCATCAACGAGTGCCAAAGCATCTTTTTTCTTTCGCCAACGCTCGACCCAGATCATGAGGATGCCTCCGGCGACGAGGGCGAAAATAACTGGATAAATCCCGAAAAGGGTCTGCTCGATCCAGTCGTCAAACCGAAGTCCTAGGACCACTGCGGGCATGAATGCGATCAGGAGGTTGATCCCCAGCCTAAATCCCTGGGGATTGCGTCCCAGAAATCCAAAAGCCATGCTTGCAACGCGTTTCCAGTAAAGGAGTAACACCGCCGCGATTGCTCCAGCCTGGATAACGATGGCATAAGCGTCGGCAGCGTCTTTGAAGGTGTAGGGTACGCCCGCATTATCTACGCTGGGTGCGTGCCGCCAAATGATAGCTCCGTCTCTGTCGGTCACGGGCGTGGGGTCGTCCAACCCCAGCAGCATATTTGTAATGATCAAATGACCTGTTGAAGAGATGGGCAGATATTCAGTGATGCCTTCAACTACTCCAAGTATGACCCCATCGATGATCGTCAATTTAGGCTGCTCGATCTCGGGGATTGCAGAAATGCCTGACACCTGAATCTGTTCTGATTCTCTGACTACCTCTTGGCCACAGATAGACAGGGCTACAAAGAGGCTGAGGAAAATGGCGCGAGAGCAGTATCGAAGAATCACAACTTTTGAAATGATGAGGTGAAGGATGATGTCAAAAATGAATCGAGGAAGAACGTGCTGGTTGAAAGCGAACCAGGTGCCTCAAAGATTTCGCTTTTCAGGGTATAGGTGAAGCCGTTTTGTGCGTGAGTGAATGATGAATCTCCAGCGCTGCGCTATGCTGCATTAAGTCAGGATGATGAGCCTGCGTTTATTGACCGACTGATGGCAAGTGCGCTCGAGACTCCTGGGCTACTTTCTTTAGCGGCAGGATTTACTGACAATGCCTGCATGCCTGATCACCTAGTTCGCGATGCCGTTGCGGATCTGGTGGCATCCGGGAAATCAGAGGTTTTTCAATATGGAAGTAACCAGGGGCGCCCTCAGTTGCGCGAGGCAGTCATTAAATTACACCGCGATTATCCAGGCGAAACTAAGCATGACCAACTGAGCGCTGAAAACGTATTGATATCCAACGGCTCTCAACAGTCGCTCTATTTAGCTCTGCAAACGCTATGCGAGCCGGGAGACATTGTCCTGGTTCAAGAGCCGACTTACTTCGTTTTTATAGAAGCGGCACGAGGGATGGGTATTGAGCTGGTCGGCCTGCCTTGTGATCCCTGGGGTGCATTGAAAACAGATGAATTGGACGATTATTTTATCGAGCTGCGGCAGTCGAGCCGCTGGGCGCGAGTCAAGGCATGCTACTTGGTCAGCTATTTCGCAAATCCCTCGACCCATACGATGTCCCTAGAAGAGAAATCAGCTTTGGGGCGCGCGATGCTGGATCAGGATGCAGTGATGCCCACCATCGAAGATGCTGCGTATCGAGATTTATACTTTAAATCCGATCCGAGCATCTCCTCGGTGTTGAGCGTTTCGGAGTATGCCTCCATTCCTACGCTTTACCTTGGCACCTTCACAAAACCCTTTTCCACGGGCTTGAAAGTCGGTTTTGGGATATTTTCAGACCAGGGATGGTTGAGTCGCTGTGCGCGTCTCAAGAGCCATCAAGATTTTGGCACATCGAATTTTTCCCAGGCGGTTGTCGAGCATCTCTTGGGGTCGGATGCTTGGAGGGAGTTTCAGAAAACGATGCGTCAGCACTATGCAGATAAGGCGCAACGGTTTGTTGAATGCCTTGATGAGTCTGGATTGCGGGATATGGGCTGGGAGTGGCGAGACCCGGAGGGCGGCCTCTTACTTTGGGCAATGGGGCCTGACTCGATAGACACAAGTATTGGAAGTGCCGTATTTAATGCAGCGCTTGAGGAGAAGGTGCTCTACGTGCCAGGTTCGGTATGCATGGCGATCGAGCGACCTACTGCAACAGTTAGGCTAAGTTTCGGCGCGTTGAACCCTGAGGATTTTTCCGAGGCGATTGCCCGATTCGCTCGGGCGGTCAGCAGATTGTAGTCGGAACGCAAATTGGGTGTCGCTTTCAATAACGCACATCAGGTTTTTATCACGAATATCCCATAATTTTGACCACAGATTACTCAGATATTCACAGATCTTTATGAATAAGAGAGATTTACGAAAAAGAGAATCGTCCACAAAATTCTGTGGGATAAAACGTATGGATATTTCGCCAATTCGAAGGGTATTCATGTAACTCTCATCTTCTTAGACGATAATCATAAACACCTAATAACAAAATACTTATCTGTGTATATCTGCGTAGTTTGTGGTCCAGGAAGAATTAGAGTTCCTATGGGATGACTGTGGTTTTTTATTGCAGATCGGGTCATGGCTACTCCTCACGCTGGAACTCGTACCAAATTCTTCGGCCATGTTACGGATGCGTCCGTAGTCGCGTTTGCCTGATGCGAGAAGAGGGATTTCTGAGACATGGATGAAGCCCCGTAGATCGGGTTTCCATAGATTGGGTTGCAGGCAGGTTTAGGAGCTGTTGCCTCAACAGCTCAGTTTCGGGTTTGGGCTCCGAAACAAGAACGATGAGGCGTTCTCTTTCTGCCGTCTCTGGAAGTGGCACGCCCAAAGTTATGGGTTAGTAAGACCATGGTGGTTCATTCCCCGTTAATCTCGACCCGTGCCTCGACGCGGCGCAGTCTCTGGGAATACTCCGTTCGAGACTTCGGAGTAACCAAAGAGATTGGCGAAGTGGAGTTATATTCCGTGGGATGACCGTGCTTTCTTAGACCAAACTGATAAGGTTTTAGCCAGCATATTCTTTGCGGCCATAAGCCTCCGCTCCGACGGGTTATAGTCCCATTCCCGCCAGGGCTCAAAAAGCTGCAAACTCATTGGAATGAGACCTACAAGACCGACTGTCTTGCCGCGATAAAATCAGAACCTATAGCGCCACAAAAAGTCATCGGCACATAGCTAATATTACCAGTTAAAGCTAATGGCGGAGTATCACAGGACCCTAACCCAAATACAGAGTGTTTAACATTAGCGTGAATTCGCGTCCATTCGCGGATAGATCTAACTTTTTCCCGCAGAGTCCCATTCAGCTCACGCCGCCAACGGAGTGGGTAATGCTGAGCCAGGTTTCGCCATCACATGCAGATAGACCCGCGTTGTGCTGACGTCCTTGTGTCCCAATAAGTCCTGCACCGTTCGGATATCCGTTCCTTGTTCCAAAAGATGCGTCGCAAAACAGTGCCGCAATACGTGGGTGGTGACGCGCTTAGAGATCCCCGCGCGTTCTTTTGCGGGACGGAATTGGTTTAAATAGACATCTGGGTGGATGTGGTGACGCCGGCGCACCTGAGAACGCGGGTCGACACTTTCCTGTTCTGCCGGCCAGAGCCAGAACCACTCCCAAGCCTCTGCCTGAGTTGAGAATTTACGCTGTAACCCTTCGCGAGGCAGTGCCACCCCCGCTGCGCCGGCTCGCCGATCTGCTTCCCAAAGCGCCCGGGCATGATTAAGCTGCTGCCGAATTTCCTCTTCGAGACAGGCAGGTAGCGGCACCACGCGATCTTTGTCCCCCTTTCCCCCGCGCACCTGAATCTGCCCTCGTTCCAAGTCCAGATCCTTCACACGCAGCCGCACCAGCTCACTCCGCCGCAACCCCGTTGCATACTGCAATCGGGCCATCGTGCGATACCGGACGGAAATGCAGTCAAACAACTTCGACACCTCGTTGCGCGATAAAACTACTGGCAAGTGCTTCTTACCCCGCGCTCGCTCAAAGTCTGAAAAATCTCCCAAAGCGAGCCCATAGACATCGCGCAGTAAGTAGACGCAGGCATTCAATGCTTGTTTCTGCGTTGCGACAGATACGCCACGCCGCACTACCAGATCCGTCAGGAAACACTTTAAACTCTCCTGCCGATCCTCAGCTCTAGGCCGCTGACTACGAAATTCGATAAATCTCCGCATCCAAGCCAGGTAACTCCGCTCGGTGGCTTGGGCCTTCCCTTGTAAACGTAACTTCGCTCGAGCCCGCTCAATAGGCTCCTTCGGCAAGCCATCACTTTCTGTTTCTCGAGAGTGCCTTGCTTTGGGCGCTCCATTCGTATGAGTGCCTTCATTGCGTTCCTTTTTATGTAGAGCAATCGGTATCTTCACCGGCGCATTCGCAAATAACCAACGCAGCGCATCCTTCCAACGCTCCACTTGCCATTCTGCCGCTTGTTTCGCAGCAGTGATCTCAGATACAAACTCTCTGGCAGACTCACTCGTCGCCGCACAACCCCGACGTTTGCACCAGGAAAAATACCATCGAATCGTGATCCGATGGCCCAAAACCCTTTTCGCGTCTAACCCTGAGGAATCCAAGTGTCCCTCCCAATTCTTAAAAACAATGCGCTTCATGTTAAAACTGAAAATATGTTCACTTTTAAAAATCAACAAAGAAACTTCCAGAGTTTGTAAACCCATGTTGATGAGGGTGATAAAAATCGAAAGACCCTCTGAGTCAGACTGCTGCAAACGGCAGATACCCCAAATAGCCACAGCCTACCCGTAGCCACACAGCGCATACCAATCCACGCAGCCTCTTCCCCCAAAGACCTCACCCCACCATTTTTTTCCTCGCCCCAATATACCAAAGTACTTTTAAAAACTATTAACCCGCGCACGCGAGGCACACAACCAAACACAT
>JABSRG010000058.1 GCA_013215165.1 Opitutales bacterium
TAGACACGATCAACCGCTACAGCCGATCAATACTCACCCCTGATCTCCGCCATCAGGCCTTATGGGATGGCTGTGAATAAAATAAACAATTATTTTAGATAAATTCAGTCACGAAGCGTCCATGATCTAGCGATCGTGGACGTTTTTTATCTGAACGACCCGTCCTTCCAGATCCGAGTCGCTTGGCTAAGTAGACCACGATAGCGCTCTTTTTCTGCTTTGAGTGTGATCACTAGCACGTGACCTTCGAGCGTGAGCCAACACTCGTGATAAATAAATTCGACTGGAATCTGTCCGTCAGCTGCAACCTTTTCGGTAACTTGGTAGACGACGTTGAATGGCTTCTGCCCAAAGTATCGGTCATAAATGCGTTGTGAAGGATCTGAGATCGAAATCATTTCTACTTCATGGGTAGCTTCGAATGCGCGCATTAAAGCTTGGATATGTTGCTCTGCATCTGCGACCGTCCGTTCGAGCGGAAAGTTTGATTCACGATACAGTGAAAAATCCATCAAAGCTGATACCGACCGGTGGCGAAAAGTGACCGAAGCTCCGGGCGTTGTTTCATTTTCTAATTGGTATCCCGGTATCGATGAGAGCACAAAAGTGATAGGACCTTGCAGAGCCAGAAACTCTATATCCTGACCCTCGATCTTTTCGACAATTCGTCGTGCTTTGAGGGACTCTGGCCGCTGGTCGAAATAGGACACTGACTCGCTTTCACTCCCAGCCGGTGAACTGACCAAAGGCAAAAGTAAAGCAGCAGTAAAGAATGCAATGAGCCGCATTTTAATAGAGTGTAGAAATCCCCCAAATGGCGGCGAGTGCTTTCACTTCAGTTTCGTATTCTTCCTGGCTCAGGTCACGGAAATTGATACGCCGATACGTACGTGTGTTTGGAGTGCCGGGAGGGAAAAAGCCTTCATCACCAAACTTTGTATGAAATCCCCAATCGCGTCGTGGGGGTGTGAATACATTCGCCTTACCCCACGGTTCTTTGGCCACTTCACTACTGAAAAGCCCGACTAGTGAGCCACGATACCGAAGGGTTTGTAGATCGGTTTGTAGATCGGTTTGTAGAGGGGAACCTCTGATCCTGTAATATAAACGTTCTCCACCGGTTCCGCCTCCCCAGTCTTCGATAAAGCGCGGGAAGTTTTGGATGCCGCCACTAGAGTGTGGATTGCCCCAAAAACCTGTAGGGACCTGGCCAGTGAGTAGGGCAGCGCTGACCTCGGTGTCAACCGCTCTTCTGTTGCCTAAAGGTAATGAAGAATTGGCATCGTCCCAACTATCGCTCAGTATTGTTACAGCGTCAGCGATTATCGCAGCGGGAACTTCCTCTCCTGTACTCCCGTAATTCACATCATCGTCAGGCTCTTTGGGTGAGCCTGTGCTCAAATCCCCATCAGAGTTATAGCTTCCGTTGATGTAGAGGTAAGTGTTGGTTGCTACGGTTGTGCCATAGATGCCATTGCTGACCGCGTAACTCGGGTTAGGTAGGGTGCCACCATTGTTCAGTCGGACCGCTGTATTTTCATCTGCAGGCGTGACCCAGTCGTCCCGAGCTGGAGCACTAGCATCGAGTGGCGTCTGAATATAAACGACGCCGTTCCACCAGTTTTCGGGTTTTTCGTCTGCTGCTGCCGTGTCGACCGAGGCGCCCCAATCCGTGGCGTCATTATCATCAAGTAGAGAACCCAGTTGCGCCATGTCTATTTCGATCAAATCCGGAGCCAGACCTTCGCGGTGATCAGTTAGACTGCCACTGGTATTTAATGTCCAAAAAGGGGTGGATACAGTAAGATCAATTTTTTTGGGCGAACCATCGACTGCATAGGTAATGTCTTCGTTTGCATCGCGTTCATATGTGTAGGCATTCACGTTTGTTCCATCGTATTCAAGAGTGATGCCAGCCTTATAGGAAAACTTATCTTCCTCCATTGCTCGACGCTGAGCATCGACATCCGCATCGCCACTATCGAAGGTATTCTCGTTCAAAACTGGTTGGATGATGTTGTAGCTGTAGTTAAGCGGCTCCCACTCTGGAGTCGAAGTATCCGTATCTTTCACATAGGCCTGCATTCCGAGTGGCTGTTGCTCACTGACCCCATGATCGCTAGTCAAAACGCGACCGTCCCATTTCTGAGAAGCGACCCTACGCCAGTTACTCATCGTGCTGTTTGTCCCATTATCCATTTGGACAAGCGTGTCGGATCCGTTTTTGATGTATATGGTTCGCGCATCACCATGATAGTGATTAGACAAGGGATCACGGCCATGGTAGATATGCTCACTCGTAGTAAGTTTCTCATGGAAATTGAGTCCCTGAGTTCCAACGAGATACATGTTCGAATTTGAATGGACAGGACCGTAGATGTCCATCGGGGGCCAGGGAAAGATCTCGAGATTCATCCCGTTGAAAAAGATCGCGAAGGAAAAGAGTGGAGAATCACGCACCTGGAGCTCTTGGCTGGTGTAAGCTGTGAATTCCCGATCGAGTGCGGATTTTACCGTAGCCTTAGCGTAGATGCGCACCTGGCGCGTGAGAACGAAGGACCCTGCTAGCGGATCAAACTCATTGCCGGGTGTATTGGAATCGATGAACTTCATTCCCGACGATTCGATGACGCCTCCGACGAGTTCTAAGTCATAGGTGCCCCAGGGTTGCTCGGGATCAAAGCCTAATTCCGGGATCATGACTTCGGTTGGCCCCCAGGAGCTTTCAGCATTAGGGTTGGTCATGATCTCGAGTTTTAAGTCTGAACCGTTCCCGCTTTGTCCGCGACTGAAAATATTTGTGAAGTCCGCCGGCAACGTGAGTGGATCATTGTCAGGAGACAGGGCATCGGTAGGGAATGCCCGGGAGCTATCGAAGCGACTCGCAAGTTCGCCAAAACCAAACTCGACTGCAGCCTCTGCCGCGTGCTTGGCGACGAGGAACGCCTCAGCTTGCCGATTGAGTCGGGATTCTGTAATGCTGTAAGAAACGGTGGCAGCAAATACTAAACTGATTGCTACGGAAAAGACTAACACCGCTATAATAGCGCCGCCTCGTTTTCTTTGGGGGGAATGAATTGAGAGCTGCATATAATGCTTAATGGTTTGTCTAAATCTCACTTAGATTTCGTGGCGCGGAAGAAAATGGCTTAATGAGGAAGGTTTTTGATGAGGGGACTATCATTAAAATGAGGTTTTTGTATGTAATTTTACGTCATCATTACAAATTACATACACTGTTCTGAATCAAATTTGCAAGCTTATCTCTCAAGATTTGAGGTTGACTTAGCGAAAGAGAGGGCCGTGGCCAGAATCGATCTGGTCTTTCTCAGCATGGAGTCATTTCCTTTTCCATCTATTACGGACGCCTGACTCAGGCTATTAGACTCAATAATGTATAAAGGGCATTACAACGTCACGGTGGCAAAGCTATTGACCCATTCGGCAGGCGATGCCTTCGAGCGACAATGGGCTCTCGCACTCAAACGCCAAAAACTTGCCAACGTGGACACGTTAGCGCATCATTGTGGAACAAGCATTGAGAGACAGCTTACCTGATCATCGTTTATCCACAATGCCGCGTTTGATCCCGGAAAAAGACCGATGTGTTCCTCAGCAGCGTCTGTGGGCTTTATTAGAAGTTGTTTCGGTGAGAGAACTCTTTTTAAACAGATTAAGAAGTTGCTCAAAATGCGATTTCTTGGGCTATTCCTGAGGAGCGATGCTCCGGCAACAGCGCCTTAATCTATTCGCTGCTGCGCTATCAGGCGTGGCTAAGCCAATGGAGACAAAGCTTTAGTTGTATATCCACGCATATCATGAGCCAAGTCTGGTATAGTATGAGGCATCAGGGGCATCAAACGTTCATCTTGAATTTCTAATATCATGCCCAGCTCATCCTAAATCCAGATGAATACTCGAGACCCGTTCATGAAATTGGGCGCAGAGGACGGTGTGCGGTCTCTTCAAAAATCTACTCCGCTTTAATGAAGTCGGGATGCAGGGCGGGATACGATCTTGGTTGGTCCTCTCCTCGGGCCATTAGGTGGATCAACTGTGTAAGTAAAACTGCGGCAAAAGACGCAATGATCCGCGTTTTAGTAAAGTGTGGATATCGCCCAAATGGCGGCGAGCTCATTTACTTCAGTTTCGTATTCATCCTGGGTTAGGTCACGGAAATTGACACGCCGGTAGGTGCGTGTGTTTGGGGTGCCTGGAGGGTAGAAGCCTTCGTCTCCAAATTTTGCGTGAAATCCCCAGTCCCGGCGCGGTGCCGAATAGACATTTGATTTACCCCATTTTTCTTTGGCTACCTCACTGCTGAAAAGCGCGACCAAGGAGCCGCGATACTGTAGTGTGTCTCCACTCCATTTTTCGAGAAAGCGGGGGAGGTTTTCGACACCACCACTGTAGTGATTATGGCCCCAAAAACCTGATGGGACCTGACCCGTGAGGATAGCAGCACTGATCTCGGTGTCGGTAGCGTTTCTGCTATTCAGGCCGGATGAAGAGTTGGCATCGTTCCAATTGTCACTGAGGACCATAACCGCATCTGCAACGATCGCAGCGGGTGCCTCTTCTCCTGTATGCCCAAAATTTACATCGTCTTCAGGCTCAGTGGGTGAGCCTGTGCTCAAGTCCCCATCCGAGTTATAGCTCCCGTTGATGTAGAGATAAGTGTTGGTCGCGATCGTTGTACCGTAGATGCCATTAGTTACGGCGTAGCTTGGGTTTGGAATCGTGCCTCCGTTGTTTAGCCGGACTGCCGTATTTTCGTTTGCCGGGGTGACCCAGTCGTCTCGAACGGGAGCGCTCGCATCGAGTGGTGTCTGAATGAAAACTACACCATTCCACCAGTTTTCAGGCTTTTCATCTGCTTCCGCCGTATCGGTTGCAGCACCCCACTCTGTGGCATCATTATTGTTTAATAGGGTACGAAGTTGAGCGATGTCTATTTCAATTAACTCGGGCGCACGGCCTTCGCGTTTGTCAGTTAAACTTCCACTGGTATTCATCGTCCAGAAAGGGCTCGATACCGTGAGCGAAATTTTGTTGGGCGAGCCATCATCCGCATATACAATATGTTCGTCCGCATCGCGTTCAAATGTGTATACATTTACGCTAGCTCCATCGTATTCAAGAGTGATGCCAGCCTTGTAGGAAAATTTCCCTTCCTCGATAGCACGACGCCGTGCATCGACTTCAGCGTCGCCACTATCCAAGGCTGTTTGGTTTAGAACTGGCTGAATTGTATTGTAAGCATAATTAAGGGGATCCCACTCTGGAGTCGAGGTGTCCGTATCTTTAATATAGGCCTCAACGCCGATGGGCTGCTGATCGCCAACTCCGTGATCCGAAGTCAAAACGCGGCCATCCCAAGACTGTGAGGCCACTTCACGCCAATTATCCATGGTACTGTTGACGCCGTTCGACATTTGCACGAGATTCTCAGTAGCATTTTTGATATAGATTGTACCTCCGTTTTTATCATTCTTGTAGGACGGATCGCGGCCATGGAGGATAGCTCTGCTTGTAGTCAATTTCTCGTGAAAATTGAGACGGTTATTTCCTTTTAGATAGATGTCTGAGTTTGAATGAACAGGGCCGTAGATATCCATCTGGGGGCCGGGAGCGATTTCGAGGTTGATACCATTGTAGAAAATAGCATTCGAAAAGAGTGGGGCATCGCGCACCTGTAGTTGTTGGCTGGTATAAGCTGTGAGGTCTCGGTTGAGTGCAGAGTTTACTGTGGACTTCGCGTAGAGACGCACTTGGCGCGTAAACGCGAGGGATCCTGCCAGTGGATCGAATTCATTGCCGGGCACATCTGGATCGATAAATTTCATGCCAGTTGATTCGGTGACGCCTCCGATTAATTCCACGCCATAGGTGCCCCAGGGTTGTGAAGGATTAAAACCTAATTCGGGAATCATCACTTCGGTTGGCCCCCAAGAGCTCTTGGCGGAGGGATTAGTCATAATTTCAAGTTCCAGATCAGCTCCGCTATCACTTTGTCCGCGGCTGAAAATATCTGAAAATTCCGCTGGTAAAGTGAGTGGATTGTTGCCTGGAGATAGGGCATTGGTGGGAAATGCTCGGGAACTATCGAAACGGGTCGCAAGTTCGCCAAAACCAAATTCCACTGCTGCTTCTGAGGCGTTTTTGGCGACGAGGAGTGCCTCAGCTTGTTTATTAAGGCGCGACTCTGTAACGCTGTAGGACAAGGTGGCTGCAAATATGAAGCTGATTGCTGCGGAAAAAAGTAACACCGCTACAATAGCGCTACCTCGTTTTCTTTGGGGGGTATGGATTGGGGGATGCATGTCATGATTAATATTTTTTTAACCTCGTGGGGATACCGCGAAATTGTAAGTATCTGTAACCTGGCGCGCTACGTTGCCGTGAACGATTTGTCCGTTCACGATGACGGTTTCGTCGCGTTCATTAAAGAAGAGGAAATTTCCGGCTAAACCACGGGCTAGGGTAACGATCTCCGAAGATTCTCCGGATCCCATAGTGGTTATGATCGCAGATTCGGGCGTTACAAGTGATGGATCTACAGGAGTAGGCAGGGTATAATCGACCCTGTTCACGGGTCCCGCTTGTTCATCATCAGAATCACGGTAATAACAGATGATTCTTGTAATGTGCTCGTCATCGGAAGCGGTGGGGAAGGGTTCCAAAAAAACCAAAGCCAAAAAGTCACCCGCTTCTCCGTCTCTTAAACGATCAGAGATGCTATCGCGTCTCTCCTCATTAGAAGATGGATAGATTAAAAATGCATTAGCTGACCGCGCCTCAGATGCCAGGAGCTGTGTGAAAAAGCGAATGTCTGCGTTGATCTCCAGTTTTTCAGTTGAGACAAACAGCGTTTTCCCGGACTGGATTGTCATGCTTGCGACGCCAGTTAGGATAAAGCCGAGGATGGTCAGTGCGATGAGGATTTCCGGAAGGGTGTAACCATTCTGTTTATCAATACGTGGGAACATCGGAAACTATGGTCGAAATAGACGAGGTGATCGGTTTGTTTGTGAGGGGTAAAATAAAACCGTAGAGTAGATCTACTTGAACTGCGTCGATACCTGTTACCGGCGAGATATTCACTAGTAAATTCAAGTCCATGGTGAGTGTGGTCTCCCCTTCCTCATCAGCGTCGAGAGGCACTGCAAGAGAAGTTTCAATCCCATTTTCCACAGTGTTCTCCTCCCCATTGGCAATGATGAACACCATCTCTGATGCACTTCCATTGGCCAAACTCTCCAGCTCGGTATATGCCATGGCTTTTATTTGTTCGATAAATCCAGTCGCAACAGTTATTGCAGACGATTGGTAGATGGTATGTTCGGCCATGCTCCTTGCTTGAAGCACACCTCTGAGGATACCAACCGTCACCATGGAGAAAATAATCATGGCGATGATGATCTCTAAAAGAGAATAACCTTTGCTGTGTCTTTGACTACTGCACTGTTGGGGGGATTTGACGGACATATGAAGAATTGTCGTTAGAATAGATCGGCTTTGTTGCCTTTTTCTAAAATTAGTTTTTTGCATAAAGCTGCTCGGTCAGTTCAAGGATTGTCTGTTCCGCCTCATGATATTCCGTATCACCCGTCACAATAAAATAAAGCAAGCGTTGGCGTTGAATCCGATTCGACATCCATGCAGCATTTAAGCGCTCCTGCCAAGTCAATATGTCCATCACTGGAAATCCTGTATCATTCCAAACAGCGAAGAACACATGGCGTCGGAGAGGTTTATGCTCCGATAGATTCAAAGAAAATCTATGGGCATTAAATCGGATCTCTATGCCAGCTTCCCATTCAAAATAGTAAGTAATGATTTGTTTGCCATCCTGATGCCAATCGCAGCGGGCTCCCGATGAGTAGCGCAACGTATCGCGCTGAGGTTCAGTGTTTCTGCTGCCTTATTCCTTAAGTTGGAAGGACAGGCAGGCAGCAGATACTCTATCGGAGCGCGTGCATTGCTTCCTGTTGCACGGAGCATGGATTGGCTCCGGGGCGAACGGTTTATTACTGTCGCTGCGCTCGAGCGATTGAATATCGCTCCACAAAGCTTGGCTGATCTATTCACTAGAATGCAAGAGGCTGGGGATAGTTATGGTATCCTAGAGGTGACTCTTGCATTATTGGAGCATCATCCAGAGTAGCCAGTTTTTTTGAATGATGCTGCATACCTCAGTGTTCTCGTTTTCAAGGGCCATAGACGAGCTCTAGGCTTTATACACCGCGCGTGGGCAATAGCCCGAGACAATGAAGCACTCAGGTCAACGGAAGTTTTCATCTATGCGCATTCGGGACAGATCAAACTGGCCCGTGCATTGTTGGAAAATTTAGGAACTGGAACGGCTCAGCTGAGTCGTATGATTGTCAGTCATGCCTCAGGAGAGACAAATTTTGAAGCATGGGATAACTGGATTAACGAAACATCTCTCCTGCCCGAAGAACAGGCTATTGTTGAACGGCTGGCTGACCCAATTGAGCTGACGAAGGATCAGTGAAATTCGAATTTCTGGGCAGAACGGCGTCGGAGTGAGATGCATTCATTCCGATTTCTTGGATCCCGCCTCAAAGCTTGCGCTGTAAGAATGAGTCCACCAGCATTTTCAGCCTCATTATGAAATCATTCTACATCACCACCGCGATCGACTATGCGAATGGAGCGCCGCATCTGGGACATGCCTATGAGAAGGTATTGACCGATGTTATTGCCAGATTTCGCCGGATGATGGGGGATGATGTCTATTTCCTGACTGGCCTCGATGAGCATGGTCAAAAGGTGCAACAAGCGGCCCAGAAACGTGGAGTCGATCCGATTGTGATCTGCGATGAGATCGCAGAGTCTTTCCAGCAGCTTTGCCGCGATCTGCATATATCGAACGACGACTATATCCGCACTACCCAGTCGCGCCATAAATCTGTGGTGCAGAGCATCCTTCAAAAGCTCTATGACGACGGCGAGATTTATCGTGCGGAGTATACAGGGTTCTATTCGGTAAAAGAAGAGCGCTTCCTCCAAGAAAAGGACAAGGTCGATGGTGAGTGGTCCGCTGATTTTGGTGAGGTCACCGAACTCACGGAAACGAATTATTTCTTCAAGCTGAGTAAATACCAGGACTGGCTCATTGATTACATCAAAAGTAATACGGACTTCATTTTCCCCCGTTTCCGGGCGAAGCAAGTGCTTGAGTTTCTCAAAGAGCCTATCAACGACATGTGTATCTCACGCCCGGTTGAGCGGCTATCTTGGGGTATACCCCTGCCGTTCGATGAAGCACAAGTGACCTACGTATGGTTTGACGCGCTTATCAATTATGTCTCAGCGGTGGGTTATGGTTCGGAGGACTTCGGACGCCGTTGGCCTGCCGATTTTCATGTTATCGGAAAAGACATCTTGGTGCCACCTCACGCCGTATATTGGCCAATTATGCTCAAGGCCGCCGGGATTGAGATTCCAAAATCTCTACTGGCACATGGCTGGTGGCTGAAAAGTGGAAATAAGATGTCTAAAAGCACCGGCGAAATCGTAAATCCTCTGGACATTATCGAAAAATTTGGGCCAGGCGCTTTCCGCTATTTTGTTATCCGCGAGATGAATGTGGGGCAGGACAGTGACTTTGCGACCGATCTATTTCTTTCCCGATATAACAATGACCTAGGCAATGATCTTGGAAACCTGGTTAACCGCGTTCTCAACATGACTGGACGTTATCGTGCGGGCGTTATCCCTGCCCAGGTAGTCGACGAAGAGCCGGAGCAGGCATTGATGAACCTATGGTCTGAAACGGCTGCGGAGGTGGTCTCGCTTTACGAGGGTTTCCAGTTTCATACCGGGCTGGATCGGACCTTCACATTCATCCGAGCCATTAACCGTTATGCGGAGCAACGCGCTCCATGGAAGCTGGCTAAGTCCGAAGAAGCCGCAGATCAGGCACTTCTCGACACATCACTCGCAGTCATGGCTGAAGGTATTCGCCTGGCGACGACATTGCTCATACCCGTCATGCCCGATGTGTCTGAACGTATATTCGGGCTACTGGCGTCACCTGCACCTTCACTCTGGAACGACTCATCGATGAGTTGGAGTAGATCACTGGAAGGGAAGGTTTTGGGCGAACGTACTATTTTGTTCCCGCGCATTGAGATCGAGTAGGGGCCATGGTTCGATTCATTTGGGTGCTGCATTGCATCAAGAATGATTGAGAACTCAGCTCACAGTTGAGTTCTCTTTCTCTTTGATCAGATTTAGTCTGTGGTTAAATTCTCCATACCGGACTTTCCTATTCCACAAGGGCGCCAATTCGACGACTTGGTGCAACTCTTTACGGGGGTGCACACTTCGGTGTGTGAGACAGGGCAACCACGCTTGGTAAGCATCACCCTAGAAGTGCCCCATTTAGAGCCCCTGGCGGTGCTTGAGAGCATCTATGAACCGGGAGAATGGCATGCTTATTTTGAAAATCAGTCGGAGGACTGGGCCGTGGCTGGAGCAGAAGCGGTGGTCTTGAATACTTTCTCCGGTAACACTCGGTGCGGAGAGGCGCGGACCTGGGTCCAATCCATACTCGACAATGCGATCCTCGCTGGTGATCTGGATTCGCCATATGCCGGCCCACATGCATTCTACGGTATGGCCTTTGCAGCGGCTGAGACAACTGAGTCGGCCTTTGCCCCCCTCACTGCGTGGGTGCCACGTTGGATGGTGTATCGGAATCCTAAAACCATTTTGGCAATGGCAAATGCTTGGATGGAAGTAGATACTGACATCCATGCACAAGCAGAGCGTATTTGGCGCGCGCACCATACCTTTACTCAGTTTGATTATACTCGGGCAAAACCTGGAGATAGACTGTCCATGCACCGGATCGCAGACGTTTCCGAACGCACGCGCTTTACTACAAGCGTGCAACGTGCGTTAGCATCGATCCACGCTGGCGAATTCGAAAAGATCGTGCTGGCGCGCAGCGAGATCTACGAAAATCCTAAGCCTCTGGCACCCTTAGCGGCTCTTGGCTTGATGCGTGAACGCTTTTGGGGCTGCACCTGTTTTTCATTCGCTTCGGATCAAGGCGTTTCATTTACCGGAGCAACCCCCGAGTGCCTGCTTGCAGTTCGCGGCACCGAGCTGGTTACCCACGCCTTGGCCGGATCGACTGCACGGGGTAAAACAGCACAAGAAGATGCTGATCTGGGACGTGCCCTGATCGAATCAAAAAAAGACCGCCATGAGCAGGAGCTGGTCCGCCAAGCGATTGTTGGGCGACTAGAAGAACTGGGTGTTAAAACAGAGTCATCGCGAACGCCAAGGTTACTCAAACTCTCTAACATTCAACATCTCAATACCCGGATCGAAGGAACCATTCCAGAAGAGGTAGATTTCTTTTCCCTCCTTGAGGTCCTACATCCCACACCCGCGGTGGGGGGGAGTCCACGTAACGCTACAGTCGAACGTATCGCGGAATTTGAAGGCATAGACCGTGGCCTCTTCGCGGGTGCGATCGGGTTCGTGAGTCATAACGGAGATGGCGCAGGGTTCGTTGCTATTCGATCCGGCCTGATCGATGGGCATACCTTAAAGCTGTTTGCCGGTGCTGGGATCGTGGAGGGGTCCATTCCAGAACGCGAATTTGATGAGACCGATCTCAAACTCCAAGCCATGCGGTCCATATTCCTGGGTGATATCTAGTTAGCGCGATCCAGTATGATCCATCCGCGTATGCGATCCGTGCTTGGCTGATTAAAAGCGTAGAGTGGTGGCGACAGCAATTGCATGACTTGTGCTTTGGTCCGTTCGACGGCAACGGCACTCGCGATCACCCTACTAAAAATAGGGTAATCTTTCATCGACGATCAATGGAGCTTTTCGGCACAAAATAGTGACATATTGGCACATTTTGAATTCTTTGTATAAAGCTTAAAACATTAACAGCCAGTGGCTTATGTTGATATTAGCCATGGAACGTGACTTGCCAGAGTGAATACATGGACATCAATTTTGCACAATATACCGAGAAAGCCCGAGAGGCAGTGCTCGACTCGCAGAATGCCGCGCGCGAATTGGGCCAACAGGAAATCGCGGTCTGGCATTTACTCCTCGCATTGGTGCGTCAAGAGCAGGGTATCGTGCCTCGCATCCTTGATAAACTAAACGTGGGTGCTTCTCCGGTCCTCGTAGCCGCGCAGCGAGAGTGTGAACGCCTGCCTAAAGTTTCCGGATCCACTGCTGCTGGAAATCAAGTCTACGTGTCTGGTGATTTCTCCGACGCCATCGCGCAAGCCGATTTGGTCAAGCAAGAGTTGGGGGATAGCTATGTCAGCACTGAGCATTTGCTGCTCGGGATTATCGAAGGCGTGAAAACGACGCAGGTGAACCGGTTTTTTGAGACTTTTTCTATTACGGCCCAGGTTGTTAGGGACGTGCTCAAAGACATACGTGGTAGCCAAAAGGTGGACTCCGAAAATCCAGAGGGCACTTACGATGTGCTCGAGAAATATGGAATCGATCTGGTAGCGCGTGCTAAGTCAGGAAAAATGGATCCTGTCATCGGCCGCGACGACGAAATTCGCCGTGTAGTGCGCATTCTATCCCGTAAGACCAAGAACAATCCTGTGCTCATCGGTGAGCCCGGAGTGGGTAAGACCGCTATCGCCGAAGGCTTGGCTCAACGTATTGTTCGAGGCGAAGTACCTGAAAGCTTGAAGGACAAGATAGTCTTTTCGCTCGATATGGGGTCCTTGATCGCAGGCGCAAAATTTCGGGGCGAATTTGAAGAGCGTCTCAAGGCGGTGCTCAACAAGGTCAAGGAAAGCGATGGAAGCATTGTTCTCTTTATCGATGAGCTCCACACGATTGTCGGCGCGGGTAAAGCCGACGGTGCTATGGATGCAGGAAACCTGCTCAAGCCCATGCTAGCTCGAGGGGAATTGCATTGTATCGGGGCAACAACACTCGACGAATACCGCAAGTATATCGAAAAAGACGCAGCGCTCGAGCGACGTTTTCAGACCGTGATTGTCCGCGCTCCATCAGTCGAAGATACCATTTCAATTCTACGCGGCTTGAGAGAGCGTTTTGAGCTGCACCATCATGTGCGAATCCAAGATGCTGCATTAGTCAATGCTGCTACACTCTCCGACCGCTATATCACGGATCGTTTCCTCCCCGATAAGGCCATCGACCTCGTCGATGAGGCCTGTGCCCAAATCCGTACGCAAATGGAGTCCATGCCAGCCGAGCTCGAAGATTTGCAACATAAGGTGATGCAGCTCGAGATCGAAGAGGCAGCACTCAAGCTCGAAACCGACTCGGCGTCAAAAGAGCGACTCAATACTCTCCAAAAAGATCTGGCCGACAAACGTGAGATTCTCAACGAAACCAGGCTGCGCTGGGAGCATGAGAAGGCGGGAGTCAATGACGTGCAAGGAGTCCGCGAGGAGATTGAAAAAATCCAGCATGCCATGGATGTGGCCGAGCGCCAATACGATCTTAACAAACTGGCTGAGTTACAACACGGTCGCCTCCCGCAACTACAGAAACAATTGGCTGACCTTGAGTCCCGTGGGGACAACGACTTGGACGAAAAGATGATCAAAGAGGCTGTTACTCCTGAGGAAATAGCCGAAATCGTTTCGCGTTGGACGGGTGTGCCTGTAACGCGACTGGTTGAAGGAGAGCGTGAAAAACTATTGCGCCTCGAGAGTATTCTTCATGAGCGCGTCATTGGACAAAATGAAGCCATACAACTCACATCCGAAGCCATCCTACGCGCTCGTGCCGGAATAAAAGATCCGAGTAAGCCAATCGGCAGCTTCATCTTCCTGGGACCCACAGGTGTGGGAAAGACTGAACTCGCTAAGACACTTGCTGAGGCATTGTTCGATAGTGAGAACAATATCGTGCGTATCGACATGTCCGAATACATGGAAAAGCACGCGGTCGCTCGCCTGATTGGCGCACCTCCAGGTTACGTCGGGTATGATGAAGGGGGGCAGCTAACTGAAGCCATTCGCCGGGCTCCGTATTCGGTAGTGCTCTTCGATGAGATCGAAAAAGCGCATCCTGACGTCTTTAATGTTCTACTCCAAGTGCTCGACGACGGCCGTATTACCGATAGCCAAGGACGCACTGTAGATTTTAAAAACACAGTCATCATTATGACGTCCAACGTCGGGAGTCGTTATATCCAAGAGAGCGTAACGGGTGACGAAATTGCGGAGTCTGTGCGAGAGTCAGTCATGTCAGAACTACGCCAAGGCTTCCGCCCCGAGTTCCTAAATCGAATCGATGACACGATCCTGTTTACGCCTCTATCACTGGAAAGCATCGAGCAAATCGTGGGTCTGTTGATCGAGGATATAAATCGACGTCTCGCTGATCAGCGCATTTCAATCAACTTCAGTGCAGAAGCCAAGAAATGGATCGCAGAGAAGGGCTACGACCCTGTATACGGAGCCCGTCCTCTGAAGCGCTTCCTTCAGCGTAACGTTGAAACACGCTTGGCTCGCGCCGTAATTGCTAACGAAGTGAGTGAAGGAGATCGATTGACTTATGATCTCAAAGGAGATTCACTGGTAATGGAGAAAAACTGATAAAAGCAACCGCGCGCAGGTCTGGTGTCGCAGTCGCTCTATGTATGGAATCCGAATCCAAGTCAGTTCCGTTTAGTCTCGTTACAGACGAATTTTGGATAATCGTCGTCGATTTCCAATAGTTTTGTCCGAACCTGGTTTAATTCTTCGATACTCAGCTCGCCATAGCCGCGCTCATAGCCCCATCCGTATCCCCATCGATACCAATTATAAAAATAGGGGCTACCTCCAAAGCGAACGCCCTCATACATGAAGTCGGCAAACTCTGCATTACCAGTGACCTCATATACGCAGTCCCGGAGTTGTTGATCCGCTTCTTCGCGTTGTTTTTCTGTCCCTCCCCGCCAGTAGGCGAGGTCGTGCTCATAACAGCAGCGACACCAGTCGTCATCATTGATGAGCGATTTATCTAAAAACATGGAGCATCCATCGCTTTGGAAATCTGACAGCGTCGGCTGTTTACCACAGCCGAGGCAGAGCATCAGTATTAGAAAGGGCCAATTTTTCATTGTTGAGCTTAGAAATGAGGGGGCGCATGGGCGTTTTGTTTGGGCCAATCTGATACAGCTGTTTTCGAGAACAAGAAGTGTTTCTACCATTCGCGGATTTGAGGGTGCTGTGTAGTGTGGATGTATGCCATCAGGAACGAAAACTTGGACTCGTAACGAAATCGAAGCTATGGACCGCAAGCAGCGCTTAAAATTGGTCAATGCCTTGCCGGGCTTCAAAAGCGCTAACTTGGTAGGCACTCAAAGTCGAGACGGGTCCGACAACTTAGCCGTGTTTTCCTCCTGTATCCATATAGGTTCAAATCCGGCTCTACTTGGATTGATCTTTCGTCCAGACGTCGTGCCTCGCCATACTTTAGCAAACATCCGGGAAACGGGGGCCTATACTATTAACGCAATTGGTGATTCCTTTTTCGAGCAGGCTCACCGCACGAGCCTTAAATACGAAGCGGATGAATCGGAGTTCGAATGTGTAGGTCTGACACCTCAGATTATCGAAGGTCATCATGCTCCCTGCGTTCGAGAGTCACCGCTTAAAATGTGCCTCAGTCTCTGCGATGAAATCCCGGTCCCTGCAAATGGTACGACGTTGGTTGTTGGGGCAATCGAGCATGTGGTCTTGGATCAATCTGAGGCTCAGTTCGATGACGGCGGTCTCGATCTCGAGCGATTGGGTATCACTGCAATAGGGGGGATTGATCAATACTACGCGCCCCGCTTTTTAAAGCAGATGCCCTACGAAAAGTAGGCTTTTTTGGTCCGTCTCTTGCAATGCACGGGTATTATGCCCGATCGCCGTGATTTTCTGAAAACTCTGACAGGAGCCGCTGCTACGGCTCTAATTTGCCAAGAAGCCCTGGCCGACATGAAGTCAGCTCTCAATGAACAGGGGAGAGGCCGATCCACGGCAGAACTGGTAAAAGATGAGTCCTTTTGGGTCCCTATCCAGCGGGCGTTTGATCTGCCCCCGGACTTCATCAATCTAGAGCATGGTTATTTCTCGATGATGCCAACGTCCACCTTGGAGACGTTTCTCGATTATTCCACAGCGCTCAATACAAAGGCATCTTACTTTATGCGTAACGAGCGTCTCGATATGCTGAATGCGGTGCGCGTACGGCTGGCGGATTTCGGAGGTTGCGGAGCGGATGAAGTAGCTATCACACGCAATACCACCGAATCGATGAATATCGTAATCCAAGGACTGGATTTAAAATCTGGTGATGAGGTAATTGTAGGGGATCAAGACTACGGTAGCATGGTCGAGGCGCTCAGATTTCGCGAGGTGCATGATGGCATCGTAATTAAGCGAGTCGAAGTTCCTTTAGATCCGGAAAGTGACGAGGAAATTGTCTCGGCCTATCGAGCTGCAATCACCCCAAAGACACGTCTTCTCCATGTGACACATCTCATCAATATTACGGGCCATGTCTTACCCGTTCGCAAAGTGGCGGATATGGCTCATGAGCGCGGTATCGATGTTCTCTGCGATTCTGCTCACGCTTTCGCCCATGTAATGTTTGCAATTGATGATCTCGGCGTCGACTTCATGGGCACGAGTCTGCATAAATGGCTCTGTACGCCGCTCGGATTAGGCATGCTTTACGTGAAGAAGTCGCGAATCAAAGATGTGAAGCCACTCATCGGCCGAGTGCGTGAGCCGGAAGACATACGCAAGCTAGATACATTGGGGACACAGCCCTATGCGGCGCAACAGAGCATCCCGGCTGCAATCGATTTTCATGAAGCGATTGGTTCTGAGCTCAAACAGGAACGCCTGCGATATTTACGCAATCGCTGGTTAGGTCAGGTTACTGATCATCCACAGATTCGTTTCAATTCACCCCGTAGCCACGCGCGGACATGTGCCATTGGAAATGTGGGTATCCATGGGATGAGCCCGCGTGAACTGGGCGACAGACTCTGGGATGACTACCGAATCTTTACGGCGCCAATTGGTCACTCACGGGTTCCCGGAGTCCGTGTGTCTCCCCATCTGTGTACCCGTGTCGAAGAGATTGACCAATTCGCAGCAGCGATGCTTGAAATAGCGGAGGGGTAGGGCGGTTTTGCCGAAACGGCCGAATCCAAACGCCATGACTTCTCTTATGCCGCTCGTCTCGTCAAAACACACCCTATCGTCGCTCAGCCAATGCGGCATCCACGGCGGCGAAGACAGTATCCACCATGATCTGAGTTTGTCGGTCGATTTCAAGATTGAGCGTGTCGCCCGCTTTGATCTGATCGAAAGTAGTTTGCCTCAAGGTCTCGGGGATGAGGTAGACGCTGAACTGCCCCATACTTTTGTCGAGCGCACCCACGGTCAGGCTACAGCCGTTGAGCCCGACATAACCTTTGTTGAAGACATACTTGCCAAAGCCCTCGGGCAGTTGGATACGAATTTCGCAGTTTTCTGCATCGCGTGTCACGCCGACCACGCAGGCAAGATCATCTACATGTCCGCTCATAGGGTGACCACCGATCTCCGCACCAGCTTTGGCGGAGCGTTCAATATTTACCCGGTTGCCTTCAATGAGGCTGCCTAGATTTGTCAGGCGTAGTGTTTCTTCAGAGATGTCGAAGGTCACCTGATGCTCTTCGATGGTAACCACGGTCAGGCATGTGCCGTTGACGGCAACGCTGGCGCCAATTGCCAAATCTTGCAGGTGATCAGCATCAAATGGAATGACAAAGGTCGCCGACGCTGCGCCACGCCAGATTTCTGCTATCTCGAATGTAGCGGTTACAATACCCGTAAACATGTCGAAACGGGTGTGTAGGATTGTCTAATGGTCAACTGGATCTTTTTCATGCTCATCTAAATATGCGCAAATATGAAAATAATTATCTTTAATTGCATTAACGAGCAGTCTGTGTGCTATGTATTGTAGATCTATGCCCCACATTTTTTCTCTCAAAGAACAAACAATCGTCGTTACCGGAGCGACCGGAGCACTCGCTGGTGCGACCGCTCAACATCTCGTCTCGGAGGGAGCGCATGTCGTCTTCGTTAGTCGCACACAAAGCAATATCGACGAAGCCGTGTCGGCATGCATAGGACTTAAGGGCACGGCTACAGGATTTGCGTGTGACGTGACAGACTCGGCATCAGTCACAGAGCTTAGGGATGAAGTGTTGGCAAAATTTGGCCGAATTGACGGCCTGGTCAACGGAGCTGGAGGCAACAAGCCCGGTGCTGTAGTCGGGCCAGATGCCTCAATTTTCGATCTGGATATCGCGGATTATAACAAAGTCCTGGAATTGAATCTCCAGGGGACTCTCATACCGAGTCTCGTCTTTGCAGAGGCGATGGTAAAGCAGGGTAAAGGATCTATAGTGAACTTTTCATCGATGGCAGCTCGTCCCGTCATCACGCGTGTGCTGGGCTATTCGAATGCTAAAGCGGCCATCGACAATCAAACTAAGTGGCTAGCTGTCGAGCTGGCAAAGCGCCATGGCGAAGGTGTCCGCGTAAATGCCGTGGCTCCTGGTTTTTTTGTGGGAGAGCAAAATCGTGCGCTGCTCCTGAATCCTGACGGTTCGCTAACAGATCGGGGGCAGCGCATTGTTGAAAAGACTCCAATGGGACGCTTTGGGGCGTCGGAAGAAGTGGTGGGTGCCGTTCATTATTTGCTTTCTGACGCTGCTCGTTTTGTGACCGGTGACGTGCTGGCAATTGACGGAGGATTCTCGGCATTTAGTGGTGTGTGATGCTGCGATCACTTACACCATCGTTTCGCTGGTATGGACCCGGTGATCCTGTCTCGCTCAACGAGATTGTTCAAACCGGAGCGAAAGGCGTATTTACGGCCCTTCATGATATTCCATATGGAGAGGCCTGGTCGCGCGCAGCGATTCGCCAGCGTTTAGGTGAGCTTGCTTCAGCCGGTTTGAGTTGGGAAGCCGTGGAGTCTGTTCCGGTATCCGAGGCAATTCGTACACGCACGGGTGACTTTGAGCAGCATTTAGAGAATTACCGCCAAACTTTAACGAATTTGGGCGCTGAAGGAGTGAGCGTTGTGATCTATAATTTCATGCCAGTCCTCGATTGGGTGCGCACGGACTTGGCTTGGCGTTTATCTGATGGAACGGAATGTCTGCGTTTTGATCCTGTGCGCTTTGCTGCATTTGAGCTATTTCTGCTTAAGCGACCCGGTGCGGATTCAGATTACACCCCCGATCAGCTAAATCAGGCCGAAGAATTCTTTAAGAGCCTGTCGGTCGAGGAGATTCGAGTTTTCGAACGCGGATTGATTGACGTCTTTCCGGGTGTCAAAATGGGTTTATCGCTGGATGAGTTGAGGGCCATGTTAGCGCGTTACGATGGGATCGATGCCGATGGATTGCGTGAGCACTATCGACGCTTTCTAGAGGCAGTTGTCCCAGCAGCAGAAGAAGCGGGCGTCCGCCTTGCTGTCCATCCAGATGATCCGCCGTTTCCGATTCTTGGGCTGCCGCGCATTGTAAGCACTCAGGCCGACTTAGAAAAAATTGTGACAATGGTAGACAGTCCCAGTAACGGAATCTGTTACTGCACCGGATCGTTGAGCGCACGATTAGACAATGATTTGGTGGAAATCGCCGAGACACTGGGTGACCGGATTCATGCAACACATTTGCGTAGTGTCGCACACGAAGCGGATGGTTCATTTTATGAGGCCAATCACTTGGAGGGTGCTGTCAATATGCCCGCGGTGGTTCAAGCACTTCAAAAAGTAAATGCACGACGCGCCGATGGAGCAAGTTTGAGCTATCGTCCGGATCACGGACACCGTATGTTGGACGATCTTGAAAAACCACAAAACCCGAATCCGGGCTATGATTTGATTGGCCGCATGAAGGGCATGGCTGAGATAGAGGGTATCCAGCAGGCACTCCAATATATAAGCAAATAACAAAAAATATGGGTATTAATATAAAACCAAAAGACACGTGCGCGTTTGATTGTATATCACTCGGCGAAGTGATGCTTCGATTGGACCCTGGGGAAGGGCGTATCCATACGACACGTTCGTTTAGAGCTTGGGAAGGTGGAGGAGAATACAATGTAAGCCGTGGACTTCGCCGTTGTTTTAACCAGCGCACTGCACTCATCACTGCCTTTGCTGATAACGCGGTGGGTCGCCTGGTTGAAGATCTAATTCTCCAGGGTGGCGTCGACACGCGCTTCATTCATTGGGTGGATTATGACGGTTTGGGACGGGCTATGCGCAATGGCCTCAACTTTACTGAGCGTGGATTTGGTATCCGCGGAGCAAAAGGGGTATCAGATCGCGGTCACACGGCGGCGAGCCAGATAAAGCCTGATGATGTTGACTGGGATCATGTCTTTGGCGAATTGGGATCACGTTGGTTTCATACCGGTGGGATCTATGCTGGACTCAGCGCGACGACACCGGATGTGGTGATCGCCGCCGTGAAAGCAGCAAAAAAATATGGCACCATTGTGAGTTACGACCTCAACTATCGCCCCTCACTATGGAAAGACTATGGGGGCTTGAAGCGGTGTCAGGAAGTCAACCGAGAGATTGCTCCCTACGTAGACGTCATGATCGGCAATGAAGAAGATTTCACAGCATGTCTCGGCTACGAAGTGGAGGGTGCGGATGAGAATCTCACCGATCTCGAATTAGGCTCATTCAAAAAGATGGTCGAGCGGGCAGTGAAGGATTTTCCAAATTTCCAGGCTACCGCTACCACCCTTCGAGAAGCGAAGACCGCAACCCTGAACGAATGGAGTGCCTTGGTATGGCATGATGGTGAATTCTATTCGCCAACTCGGGATTTCAAAGGTGATAACATCCTTGAGATCATGGATCGCGTGGGCGGTGGAGACAGCTTTGCATCGGGCCTTATCTACGGCTTTTTGGAATTTAATGATCCGCTTAAAGCTGTCAGTTATGGCTGTGTTCATGGCGCTTTGGCGATGACTACGGCTGGCGATACTACCACAGCGAGCCTTGCGGAAGTAGAAAAACTTGTTGGCGGTGGAGGCGCGCGGGTGGACCGATAGCTATGGATAAGGACATACTTAAAAAGAGCCGCATTTTACCAGTCATCGTAATCGAAGACGCCCAAGATGCTGTTCCCTTGGCGGAGGCTTTACTTGCAGGAGGCTTGAGTGCGATTGAAGTCACTTTTCGGACTACAGCAGCAGCTGAATCGATCCGATTGATTCGTGACAATGTGCCTGAGATGACCGTCTCCGCTGGTACTGTTTTAACTTTGGATCAAGCCCAAGCAGCCTTGGATTCGGGTGCGCAATTCTGCCTGTCACCGGGTTTGGATTCCGAGGTTGTCACATATGTTTTAGAGCGAAGTATTCCATTTGTTCCGGGTGTGATGACGCCAAGTGAAGTGCAAGCTGCGTTGAAACTGGATTGTCAGCATCTCAAGTTTTTCCCTGCCGGCGCTGCTGGTGGTGTGAAGATGCTCAAGTCCATTGCTGCTCCCTTTAAGTCTATGGGCGTGCAATTTTGCCCAACGGGCGGGCTGAATCTCGAAAATATGGCCGAATACTTAGCCCTTTCTGAAGTCTTCACCATTGGCGGTTCTTGGCTTGCTCCTTCCGCTCAAATCGCAGCGGGTGATTGGACGGGAATCACCGAAAATGTACGCGCTGCCGTAGATCAGATTCCGGCGCTTTAAGTATCTCAGTAATTGCAAATCTCGATAGGGCAAGGCAGCCAAAACGACAAATCGACTCTTTATTATGTCTTTCATCAACGACGACCTCCTTCTTGAGACTCCAGTAGCTCGCACGCTCTACCACCAATTTGCGGCGAAGCAGCCCGTCATCGATTACCATTGTCACTTGTCTCCCAAGGATATTACGGAGAATCGGCAGTTTGAGAACCTCTTCGAGATCTGGCTTGAAGGTGACCACTATAAATGGCGCGCAATGCGTGCCAATGGTGAGGCTGAACGATTTTGTACCGGCGACGCCGATCCCTATGACAAATTTTTGGCCTTTGCTCGAACTGTGCCCCATACCTTGCGCAATCCTCTGTATCATTGGACGCATCTCGAATTGGAGCGCTACTTCGGGCTCAGCGATTTGTTGTCGGAAGCAACTGCTCCGAGAATTTGGGAAGCGGCTAATGCTCAGCTGACCTCTGGGAGTTTGCGCGCGCGTGACATCCTAAAACAGTGGAAAGTCGAATTGGTCGGCACCACTGACGATCCGACGGATTCCCTCGAATATCATGCTCAAATAGACGAGCCGGGTCTCAAAGTCGTGCCTACATTTCGTCCAGACAAAGCATTTGCTATCGGCAGCGGCACTCCTTGGCAGACATGGGTGGACCAACTCGCTGAGACATCCGGAGAGGCTTGTGATACGCTTGACAGCCTGAAGGCGGCGCTCGCGGCGAGAATGGACCATTTCTCTGCCCATGGCTGTCTGGCTTCAGACCATGGGCTGGCTGCATGCCCCACTGAGATAGCCAGTGATGTCGAGGCTGCTAAGTTGTTTGAGCGTGCGCGTTCGGGCCTTTCGATCAGTGCGCGTGAGGTAGATGCCTTCGCGGGGCACCTTTTGATTTTCTTGGGAGAAGCTTACGCACGTCTTGGCTGGGCTATGCAACTTCACCTTGGACCTATTCGAAATAACAACCGTGGTCTCTTCGATCAGCTTGGACCCGATATCGGCTGCGATTCTATCGGAGATCGTCTACAAATCGATGGTCTGGCGACGATCCTAGGCGAACTTTCCGTGCGCAACGCGCTGCCAAAGACGATTCTCTATAATCTCAATCCTCGCGATAATTACGCCTTTGCGACCATGGCCGCTAATTTCTCCGAAGAGGGTGTTCCGGGAAAGATGCAATTTGGTAGCGGATGGTGGTTTCTCGACCAACTCGAGGGGATGACTTGGCAACTGAACACAATCTCGAACCTCGGCCTGCTTTCGCACTTTATTGGCATGTTAACAGACTCCAGGAGCTTCATGAGCTTTCCCCGCCATGAGTATTTCCGTCGCCTCCTTTGCAACCTTCTTGGAGAAGACGTGCGCCGCGGCCATGTTCCTGACGATCTCGATACGCTCGGTGCCTTGGTCGAGCGCGTTAGCTATAAAAACGCTGCTCAGTATTTCTCATCGTAGCAATCGAGACGGGATTATCAGAAAGAGCAGCGTGGCTTTAAGCTACTCTTTCGTGTAAGCCACGACGACCCCCTTGACGCTGCTCCGTGTATTTCCGGTTTTCCTGATCTCCAGTCGGAATAGTATTCACACCTCTAGAATTAGGGTTTGTGAGGATAATCGCTTTGTTTATTCTGACGTAGGGTTACTAAAAGTGAGCCCTAAAAGGAGAGTTTGTAGGAATCGCTGGGCTTTAAATCGATTTTCGATAGCATATAAGCAAATTCATTTGCTGTGTCAGTGGAGAAACCAAAACTTGAAGGCAAGGGGATAGAATATCTCCGCATCCTTTGTGAATATGAAGAATCTATGCCGATTCGTCATTTTCATCGGGTCATCAGTTCACATGGTGACAATGAGGCTGAGACTGGTAATGGGTGTTTTGATAATATGCACTACCACGATGGTTGGGAGTTGGGGATTTGTCATTCAGGCAGAGGAATTATTGGAGTGGGGGACCAAATACTTGAATACAAAGAAGGTGACATCACACTCATTCCAGCAGGCGTGCTGCACTCAGCTCGGAGCATTAAGGGAGATTCTCATCACAGCTTCATTCATTTTGATTTCAACAAGTTGTGTGCCTTGGACTACAGTCCCTTTCCAATCGATCAGTCCACCGTTCTGTGCTTTGTATATGATGATAAGGCGACTGTTTTACGAGGACTCATGCAATTGCTTCTCGACGAGCTAAATAGCTCCATGCTGTCCCGTTTGGGCGCTATACATTCCTTAATTTCATTACTGCTCATCAATGCGCGGAGGTGCTCTATTGGACGTCAGGATGCCGCAAACCCATTTTCTCAAAAAAAACTTCAATCATGGAGTCGCATCGTGGCTGCCCTTGACTTGATTTCTAAATCCTACGCGGAAGAGATCACATCAGCTGATCTTTGCAGCGCTTGTTCCATAAGCCAGAGCAGCCTTTGGCGAGCTTTCATAGAACTCATTGGGAAATCTCCTCAAGAGTATTTGTTAAACTATCGAATACGTGTTGCGGCAACGAGAGTCATCCAGTCCGAGGATAAGTTTTCAGTCATTGCACACGAATGTGGTTTCCATTCACTATCGAGCTTCAACCGCCAGTTCCGTAAAATCATGGGGCATTCCCCGAGCACCTGGAAAAGAGATATCCTCAATGAGAAAGCATGATTGTCGTGCTCGATTACGAGACAAGAGCTCTCAGTTAGCGTTCCGCGACTGTAACGACAATCTGTGACGCTATCTTATTATTATTTGGCATAAAGTGATCAGATTTGGTGACCAGAGCATGGAGGGCCTAATTGAGGGGACGGGGAGTTCTTTGCACTGGATATACAACGATCACCGTAAAAGAGAGGAGCTATTACTC
>JABSRG010000059.1 GCA_013215165.1 Opitutales bacterium
ACTGACTTCCTTGATCGGAAGTCCGCCAGAGCCAACCACTTTTTAATTTTTTAGCGCATCCCTATGGGATGGCTGTGCAGCAATTTCGTCGATTTTTTTCCAGGTGATGTGAATATCGGAGTCGATGAAGATCATGATAGCGGCCTTTCTTTTGTTTTGGGCGTTATAAAATAACTGTGAGATTCCCATCGATGACCTCGACAGGATAGGTCTTTACCCGCAGTTTCGTGCCGGTGAATGATTTGCCGTCGCGGATGTCGAATTCCCAGGCATGCCAGGGACAGCGAAGTATATAGCCGCATGAGCCCCAATTCATCTCGCCGGCTTTGTCCGTTTCGGAGTTAGTGCCGGTCAGGGGTCCTTGACATAAGGGTGCCTTTTCGTGCGGACATTGATTCCGCACGGCATAATATCGTCCTCGGACGTTGAAGACGCCGATCGAAATAGCCCCGTGATGGACAATCTGTCGCTGCCCATCGGCAAGTCCCTCAACGGGGCATACAGAGAGCTTTGTTTTTGTTGGGGTATCTTGATGGAGTGGGCTCATTGTGTGTTTTCTATTTCACTTATGATGTTGGGGATTCTCTCGCGAAAGAGATTGGCGGCGTTATTCCAAAGAATGTCATCGCGCATAGATTCCTGGAAGCATTGTGGGAGGAAGAAATTAGGGTCATCAAAATCCCAATGTGGATAGTCCGTGGAAAAGGTGATGTTCCTATCCAAGCCAATCTGTTGATAGGTGAGAAGGAGGTCACGACCTCGCCGGGGCTCTTCGATGGGCTGGGTCGTGAAGTGGATATGGTTTTTAAGATAGTGACTGGGAGGTTCCGGCAAATGAGGATATTCGTCGCGGAGCTGTTCCCATTCTGCATCAAGCTGCCACATTAGTGGGAGGGACCAACAAATACCTCCTTCAAGATAGATCACTCTTAGCTTAGGAAAATTCGCAAAGACTCCGTTAGTGATCAGACTCGCGGCGTGGCCAATAACACTGGTAGCCAAGCCCGAGTGATATTCTATATAGCGAGACGGATATCCTGCGCTACTTGGCGGAGGAGTCACCCCCCGTCCCTCTTGGGTCGTATGATATGCTATGACCAAGTTGGCATTTTCAGCCGCGCGAAAGATCGGATCGTAACGTTTAGATCCTGGAGTTTCGGCACTCGCCGTTGATGTGATAATCGCCGCAACCCTAGGATTCTTAGCCCATCGCTCAATTTCGGATACAGCAGCATCAGGGTCGTTCATATTTATACGAATACATCCTAGGAAAGCTGGATCTTGAGAAACAAGATTCTCTATATATGCGGTGTTGTTGGCGGAAGCTACAGCACTGCATAGTTCCAAATCTGCATAGCAGGAGTCGTCATAGTCCGTCCCTGTTATCAGCGCTAGTTGTATTTCATATGGGTCTAATATAACCTCTCGAATCGTTTTAGAACAAAACACGCCCGCTGGATCAATGTCTGCACGTGCGCCTCCGCCGCGCTTATCGAAATTTAAAATTCCGTGTTTCTTGCTTTTGTATCTGTAGGCATCCCGGAATCGTTTTGGGAGGTAATCTAAAGTGACACCCTGGCGCACTGAGGCGTGCACATCGGTATCAAAAATACCAGGAATCGACTTTTTTTTGATCTTTGATAGCGGCTTCTGATCTGGGGATAGAGTTGTCATTTTGTCTTTTTGTGTGGTTCAAGGATCTCATTCAATCTAGCCTCTAATGCTGATTTTGAGGAGCAATAAGGGTTGTTCTTTAAGGATAAAACTTATTGAAAATGCGCATATGAGCGAATTGGATTCACTAGAATTGACGTGGCATGATTGGCGAGCGACACAGTTCGAATTGCCCTATGCTTATCAGGGCCCACCCATCTCGTTGTCGAAAAACCGTCTGGATTCATTGAATTTGGTTGTGTGGCGGATCGATCAAGGTTCAGCCCGAGTGGAGTCCGCATACGGTGATTTTTTCGCACGAGCAGGAGAATGGGTATTACACTGTCCTGGGCAGCGGATTCAGCGATTTTCGCAAGATGCACAGATTCGCTCGACTTGGATGAAGCTCCGATGGAAGTCCGGTGCAAATGTCGTCAGCGGAAAAACCCCCATCCTGAGCAAAGACGAGGACATGGTGGAGTTTGCTGAAGGCTTTGAGCTCCTGATGAGTCATGGAAAGCCAGAGGCAAGCCGACGCGGTTTTCGTGGGACTCATCGAGTGTCTATTGATGTAGGCGTGGAAATCGAGGAGATAGCTATGCGTATGTTGAAGTCTGTACTACGAGTTGGCATGCGCTCAGGGTGGTGTGTCGAGGCTCAGCATGCTATCGACCCTCGCATCACAAGAGTATTAGATATCTTAACCAGGAAGCGTTTGGATGAGAGACTCGATAAAGCAAGACTAGCTGAAGAGATCAGTCTGTCCACGGCACATCTGAATCGCATCTTTTTTGCCTCTCAAAAAAAGACGCCCAAGCAATTCTTCGACGAGAGGCGTTTGATGTATGCTCGGGAAGAACTGTTGCGTGGCATAAGTAGCGTAAAGGAGATTTCGAGTCATCTTGGCTTCTCTTCTCTACAAAGATTCTCTGCATGGTTTAAAGGCCAAGAGGGTGTGTCCCCGAGAGTGTTCCGTGGGTTATCGGCGCAACCGCGTATATAGTCCTAATCAGCCTTATCAAGGAGCCCCGAAGACTACTTCGCGTATATCGCCGAGATTTCCCAAGCGAGTCACCTGGAGTTGAAGATCGTATACCTTTTGTTGAAGTGGCGCGATCTCGATTTCAGGTGGCGCGTTGGGAGGCGTGAAACCAGAATCCTCCAAAGCTGCCAACGGTCAGGCCGAAGGCGAGTATTCCAAGGTATTTCAACATGTCCGACGCGGTCGGCTTAGTATTATTCTTCAGTGCTTTGTGTAGCCATTTGTTCTTCGAGCCACTCCTGACTCAGTTTCTGGATAAGGGGGGTTATTTTAATCAACTCAGGCATCATCACTTGCAATGACTTCTGCTGAATTGCGGGCATTTTCTCGATACTGGCTTTGCCAGCGGGCGTGTCGTAAAAATCGATAAATCCATCGAGTTCCTCAGGGGTGAAGACTTCGGCATAAGCAGTTGCCATCCCGGCTTCCATCTTTTCGAGATCCATGTTTTCACTTATCAGATTGAGGATGCGTTTCTGCAGGTCTGCAAAGGCTTCTGTATTCACTCCTTCCGGAGCCATTTGCTTCATGCTTTGTGCCATGGCATCGCCTTGGAGTGCGATCGTTTCCTTGATCAACTTTTGGAAATTTGAAAGACGCATGACCTCCTCTGCCTTGGTTAAGGCATCCATGTCATCGGGCTGGTAACTCGACGAAGACAGGGCGATGACGATTTTCTTTCCATTATCATCTTTCAGGTAGAGTGTTTGCTTTTCCCGGTCGTAGCGCTCTAGTTTGTGGCCTAGGAATGACTGGCCAATTTCTACCCAACGGCTTTGACCCCCCCCGCCCGTTGAGAGTGAAAAGGCGACGCGATCTCCCATATCCAGGATAGCTTTGAAGGTGATGGAACTCGGTGTTTCCTGAGCCCAGGTGGTTGTGGTGACGAGCGCTGTCAAACAGACAGCAAGGATGATTTTTTCATGTTGGATGGGTTGGGTTGAATTGAATAAGAGTTCCTCAACAAGCGAGACCGCTCGAAAGGTGGTAAGGATTTAAATTAACTGGTTTCAAAACTTGCTAAAACCTCATGCTTCATACGATCCGATTCCGTCGAGGTCTTCGGCATCTATGAGCGTCACATTGCTACAATTTGTTCACCCGGCTCTGGAAAAGTCTCGGGTGAACCGTCATTTGCTGAATCAGGCGGCTGCGCTTTCCGCGGTGCGCGTGAACGACCTTTATGAGCGCTATCCAGATTTTTGTATCGATGTAGATGAGGAGCAGGGTCTCATGGAAGCTCATGATCGGGTCGTTTTTCAGTTTCCTTTCTATTGGTATGCTTCGCCGTCGCTCCTCAAGGAATGGTTCGATTTGGTCCTGCAGTATGGATGGGCCTATGGGAAGGGGGGTGACGCTTTGCGTGGTAAGGTGGCCAAAGTAGCTGTATCGACAGGCGGCTCAGCAGAATCCTACTCTGGCGAAGACGATCCTGATCGAACAATGGACAAACTGTTACTTCCCATGATCAAGACTGTCGAGCTGTGCGGCATGCAATGGGCGGAGCCTTTTTTCGTCCACGGTGCCCTACATAAGACGGAGGAAGAGATGGCTGGTATTTCCAAAGATTACACCCGTTGGCTTCTGGAGGACTGACCATGGCCAACGAAGGATTATTTATCTCCGTATTTGTCTACCTGCTGGCGGCTGTCATCAGCGCTACACTGTTTAAACGCTTAGGTTTGGGCTCGGTGCTGGGCTATTTGGTAGCCGGTGTGGTGATCGGACCTTTTTGTTTGGGTTTCGTCGGCAGCGAAGGCGGCGATGTGATGGATTTCGCCGGATTTGGGGTGGTGATGATGTTGTTTTTGGTAGGTCTGGAGCTCCAGCCTGCCTTGCTCTGGAAATTGCGTGGACCCATCGTCGGGCTCGGCGGGGGACAGGTGATCGGGACGACTGTAGCCTTTATGGCTGTGGGGATGGCGGCCGGTCTCAATTGGCAGATGTCGCTTGCTATCGGCATGGCGCTGTCGCTGTCTTCGACCGTTATTGTGCTGCAATATTTGCAGGAGAATGGTCAGTCCAATTCGACCGCTGGCCGCAGTGCCTTCGCCGTCCTCCTGGCGCAAGATATCGCTGTGATCCCGATGTTGTCGATCCTACCCATTTTGGTCACACTCGAAGTGGCAAGCGGAGGAGTGGGTGAGGCTGTGCTGCCTGCTAACCCGATTCAAGCATGGCTTGCTGGGCAACCGGGTTGGGTGAATACCCTACTGGTCCTGGCGGCAGTCGTTGGGATCATTATAATCGGAAGGACCGTGCTTTCACCGGTGCTGCGGGCCGTCGCTGCGACGCGGGTGCGCGAGGCCTTCGTTGCGCTGGCATTGGTTATTGTGATCGGGATTGCGCTGTTGATGACCTCCCTGGGCGTTTCAGCGGCATTGGGGACATTTCTTGCGGGTGTGGTTTTGGCGGATAGTGAGTATCGGCACGAGTTGGAGGCGGATATCGAGCCCTTCAAAGGCCTCTTGCTGGGTGTCTTTTTCATCGCGGTAGGGGCGTCGATAGACTTTGAGGTAATCCAGCAAAATCCACTTATCGTCGGTGGTATGGTGCTGGGGATTCTGGGTTTGAAAGCGCTCGTGCATTTTGTTCTGAGCACGGTCGCGCGGCTTATTTTAGACCAGCGGATGATCTTCTCGCTCTCGCTGGCGCAGGGGAGTGAGTTTGCTTTTGTGCTATTGGGGTCTGCGCTGGCAGCCGGGGTATTGACTGTCGAAATCGTGCAGATGCTCATAGCCAGTATCGCTGTATCTATGGGTCTGACTCCGATCGTTATGATCTTTGAGGAGAAAGTCCTCCGTCGACGTCTGGGCACCCAAGAGCAAGAAGAACGTTCCGCTGACGCTATGGACGAGGACGCTCCAGTCATACTTGCTGGGGTGGGGCGTTTTGGAAACTTCATCGCGCGGATGTTTCAGGCACAGAAGATACCAGTGACCGTTATCGACTCCGATGCTGATCACGTCGAGTTCCTAAGAAAAATCGGGATCAAAACATTTTACGGGAATGTCGCGCGGCAGGATTTGTTGGAGGCAGCTGGAGCAGCACGTGCTCGGCTTTTGGTGATTGCGATTGATGACGAGGAAGAGGTCGCGCGATTACTTCAGTTGGTCAAAAAGTATTTTCCTCATTTGAAAATATTAGTCAGGGCGCTGTCTAGAAACCATAATTACACACTGATCTATGGCGGTGTAGACGTCGCAGTCCATCAACATGCAGGCAGTGCGATCTGGCTGGGCGAGCAAGCTCTAGTTGCCCTGGGTTATCGCTCGCATCGAGCAGCTCGTGCGGCTCGACGCTTTTTCAAGCATGATCAAAAAGTGATTAGCGATCTAGCGGGGCATCAGGCCTCGGGGAATGATTACATCGAGCAAGTGCGTATCCGTATGGCCGAGCTTGAGAGCCAATTCGAAGCCGAGAAGGGCGACAAATCTATCGAGGAAGATTCCGGATGGGACAATAGCCGGCTCCGTAACGACACAGTGGGTAAGGACCCCAACTCTGTGATCGGGCCGAACTAAAGACGCCGTCATTTTTGCGAACTGAGTATCGACAAACGGGCTTTCGCTGGCTTAGGTCTAGCGATGTTAGCAACTACGTATTCAGCCGCCCTAGTCGGCATCGAAGCCCATCCCGTGCATGTTGAAGTAAACTCTGGCGAACGCGGAGAGCTCAAAATTCTGACTGTTGGCCTGCCGGACACTGCGGTGAAGGAGTCATCGGACCGTGTTTTGAGTGCTTTGATGAATAGCGGGCTGCGTGCACCCCATCACAAGACTACCGTCAATTTGGCGCCCGGAACTTTGAGAAAAGAAGGTCCGAGCTTCGATCTTCCGATAGCCTTGGCCATGCTCGAGGCCACGGGTCAGTTGCCCAAAGGTGTGATCGAAAACTACCTCATTGCCGGTGAACTTGCGCTTTCCGGGGCAACGCGCCCGATAAAAGGGGGCCTTGCCATGGGACAGCTCGCCCGTGCTGAAAAGAAACGTGCCGTGCTCGTGCCGAGAGAGACGGCGCGTGAGGCATGCCTCGTGGAGGGTGTGCCAGTTTACGCGATCGATTCACTAGACCAGGCTGTGCGCTTTTTTCGCGGCGATTTCGTAATCGCTCAGATGCGGCGTGATTCGGCTGAGTTTGCACAGGATGCAGCCGTGGATCCTCTTGATTTTTCAGACGTCAAGGGTCAGCACGCGGTACGCCGTGCAGTGGAGATCGCCGTCGCCGGTGGGCACAATTTTCTCATGATTGGGCCGCCCGGATCGGGCAAAAGTATGATCTCTAAGCGCATCCCGTCGATTATGCCACCGCTGGATGACGAGGAGTTTTTAGAGATTTTACAGATTCACTCAGCTGCGGGAAAAACCATCGACGCTCAGGACAGATTTAGCCGGGTGCGGCCTTTTCGCGCTCCTCACCACACGATCAGCGACGTCGGACTGTTGGGGGGTGGCTCGGTTCCTGGACCGGGTGAAATCTCTTTGGCGCATAATGGTGTATTATTTCTCGATGAGCTTCCTGAGTTTCGACGCAGTGTCCTGGAAGTCCTGCGTCAACCGCTTGAAGATGGTGAAGTTACGATTTCGCGCAGTGCAGGTAAGGTAACCTTACCGAGTAGCTTCATGTTGGTCGCTGCGATGAATCCAACACCTTCGGGCTATGCTCCGGATGATCCCCAAGGCCGCGGTAAGGACACGCCGACCCAGATTGAGCGCTATCGGTCTCGCATCAGTGGTCCATTGCTGGATCGCATCGACATTCAGGTGGAAGCGCCTGCGGTCACAATTGATGAACTCCAGCAGAAGGCGGGAGGAGAAAGTTCCGAAGCCATCCGTAAACGAGTGATCGCTGCTCGCTCGATACAGTGGGAGCGTTTTCAAGGAGCCTCCGGTGTACGAAGTAATGCACAGATGAGCCATCGCGACTTGGAGCGTTACTGTAGTTTGAGCTCACAACAGCAGGGCATACTCAAGACTGCAATGGAGCAGCTCAACCTATCGGCTCGCGCGTATGACCGCATCCGCAAAGTGGCCCGGACGATTTCAGATCTTGAAGGCTCTGAAGGTATCCAAAATCAAGCCCTCCTTGAGGCAATACAATTTCGGTCCCTGGATCGTGGTTTTGTCTGAAGGAGACTGTTTGGGATCTAGTCACCTCTTCCCAGGGTTCCTAAATATGCTTCGAGTCGTCGGCGTCTTTTTCTTTGTAGCCACTTTCTTGGCGCTCGTGGTTGACCTTATTTTTCTTGAGGTAGGCATTGTAGACATCGTCTGGAGACATGCCGAGGACTTGGGCCATTGAGACGAGGAAGTGGAACAGGTCGACGACTTCGACACGGGCATTTTGCTCGTCAAACTCTTGGTATTTGGCCCACCACTTCCAGGGCACAGAATCGATGAGCTCAGCAATCTCTTGCTGCATCGCGCGGGTGTAGTTGAGGAGCCATTTGGTTTTCTCCTCCTCGCTCATGTTTTCAGTTTCGACGCCAATGCGCGCATTCAGGGCACTTTGCATCTCAAAGATGTGCTCGAGTTTATCCATGGAGAAAAGGCGTAGGGGGCCACCTTGGTTGTGCAATGCATAAAGCTATGATGTGAATAACTGCTTGCCCATGAGCAGTTTTGCTTCACGGTCTTGTCGTCCGCGATTAGGGAAAGTCATGTTTCATCGGGTAGCTAAAACCTGATTTACCCCTTTCCGGCAGCTTCGGTAGCTGTCTTGAATCGAATGCGGACCTCCCATCCTATATCGAGTCTACCCATATAACCAAAACAGTAACATCCATGCCAGAAATCGAAAAGAAAGACGATGAGGCGCATCTGGAAACCCCTGAGAGCTCACAGCAGCCGGAACAGCCGATTGCCGCAGAAGAGAGCAATCCAGTAGGGGAAAGCACAGTAGCAGAGGAGCCCCTCCAGAGCCCTGCTGATACGACACCCGAAGCCTCCGAGGAGGTATCTGAGTACACTGAAAAAACAGAGCTTCCAGAGCCTGAAATAGAAACAGAGACCGTTGCGGAAGCAGCCCCCGAGTCGGTGGCTGAGACCCCGGTCTCTCGTCCACGTCGCGGTCGCCGCGGTCGAGGATTCAGCGGTGTAAAAGCCGCCGCACAAGCAGAAGAAACATCTGCAGCTGCCTTGAGTGAGGTAACTGTGGAAGCCGGAATCCGTGATGCGCTCAGCGAGCGCGTTTCCAAGATTAAAGCCTCAGGCAAGGTCGAGATGGACTCGGCTCGCGAGCATACGCGCGGAGAGTCTGGCGACGAGGAGCGGAAGCCCCGTCGTCCGCGCCGCCCCCGTGAGCGTCGCAACTCAGATCGTTCTGAAAAACCTGAGAGAAAAGAGAGCTCACGTTTCGAGGATGCGGATGGTAAGAAAGATCGTCCTATCAAAGATAAATTCGTGAAGCGTCGCCCTGAGCAGCGGACAGATAATGCTAAAGGCAGAAGACCTCGCAACACTCCGGTGAAAATGGATTTCACCTCTGAGCCCGAGAAGCCGTCTTTGGTGACACGCATGAAGGGGATGTTCTCCGGGATCTTTGGTGGTAGTGAAAACGCCGCGAAGGAGGAACCCAAGTCGCGTCCTAACCGCCGAGATGGACGCGGTGAAGGCTCTCCGAAGCGAGGACCGCGCGGAGGCAGACCTTCTGGGCGTAATAGCGGAGATCGCAGCCCTCGTGGGAAAGGTAATGGATCAGCTCAAGGACGGTCCAATGGTCGGCGCCGCCCTCGCGGTTCTGGAAACCGTCGCCCACGTAACTCAGGCGCAACGGCCTCCAAGGAATCTAAGGAATCTTAGAGCTATACATGACTGACTTATCATCAAGGCCCCGCGATGTCGGGGCCTTTTTTTGCGCCCTCTCGTAAGCCGCTGAGCTGAAATTTTCAGGAAATAGGTTCTGGTTCATGACAAAGATTTTCAAAGCACTTTAAAAATTTACTGGAAAAGTTACGTTTCCGTGTCATCAGTTTTGCAGCCTTTGAGGCCGAAACCGAACTAACCTCCCAACACACGTTCCAAGACCAACTATGTCCTTGTTTAACTATTCAAGACCCCGTGATGACGCGGGGCCCAACCAACAGCGCGATTCAGAGCGCGATGGCGATAGTCCGTCATTCTCGCGCAGACCACGCTTCCGCGCTTCTCACAAAGCCTACGTGAAGACGATGTTCTTCAGCACTGAACATGCTGAGGTCAGACCTCTTGCTGGAAATTTCTCTCGCGGTTTCCTCCGCTGGAGTTCTGGAGGCAAGTCATTCCGCATGCTCAAGGTCGGTGACGGCGATCGTAACCCGGTCGAAGGTCCCGAAGAGGAGCAGTATGTCAGTAAGGGTGTCGCTTATTTCCGTGCCCAATTCGATGTCACGCTGTTAAGCGCGGACTTTGAGGAGGATCCCGTGAATGTATTCATAGGATACAAGCTCTATGCACCCGAAAATTGTATACACAAGGCAGCCTTCATCCCAGGTGGACTGCATCGCTTTTATTTAGAGCACCATTACCACATGGACGGATGGATGCGTCGCGCTGGATTTGCCTTTGTAAAGGATGGCGAGGAGATCTCTCTGTTTAACCACCACCCAGATACAGACCCAGCTTTTTATGTCCTCCGTAATGATGGGGGTGAGATCACTGTTCAAAAGCAATAGTCTCAATCTATAGATATCTATTTGAGCGCGCGGCCCTGGCATATTTTGGCAGGGCCGTTTTGTTTCTGGTTGAGCATCGATCTGGTTTCTATTCTTTGAGTATTTGTCGACCTGAGCGTCGATCCAACCTCACTGCGTGTTGTGTTCAAAATCCTTTTAAAAATCTTTGGTGTTCTTTTGCTGATCGGCTTGGTCCTTGGCGGTACTTACACAGCGACGCTTTTAGGACCAAAGAAGGTGGATCGTAGTTCTAGTTTAACGCGGTCTACGGAGAAGCAGGAGGAGGCAGAGGCGCTCATCGAGCGGAGCCGGCAGCTCGAATTGGAGTTTGATGCTTTCACCAATGATCGAGAGCCGACGCGTGCGGAGCTCGATAAACTCAGGGAGGCTGTCGCACTGATTGATAATGCGCGAGCAATCACCACATTTTATGAGGCGGATCTGGTCGATCGCCAAGAATCGATGCTTGCCACCTATCAAGATGGCATGGCACGTCTTTTGAAGGCAGACTCTGAGGACGAGGAGCAAAGCGCCATTTCTTTTGAAAAAGAAGGGAAAATTCAGGAGGCACAGTTTGCGTACCGTCGTGCGTATAATTTACAACTGCGCGCCAATAGCGAATACACTGGGAGCCGTTTCGTAGATGTCGGTCGTGCGACGCGTTTATCGCGCAAAATTACATCGCTGGAGGCCGAGCCGATCTATCGGTCTTCTTTGGAAAATGAAGAAGCGGCTAGAAATGCTTTTGAAGGGGGCGATTGGATTCAGGCTCGCCAGTTTTTGCGTATGGCCATCCTGGAGCAGCAGCGCCTGAATCAAGAATTTCGCGGCACTCAGCAGGCGAGCATGACACGATTGAGTCGACTCGAAACGCTAGACGTAACCTATCGATCCGCACAGGCTTATTCGCAGGTGGAAAAACGCATCAAAGAGGCGGAGGAGCTTTTTGCGCTCAGGAGCTGGGAGGATGCCGCGCGTGTATTTGACGATGCACGCCGCCGTCAGCGTAAAATAAATGAGGCGTTCCCAGATAGCGCCTATGCATCCACTGAGCGTGTTCTTGAACTTGAGGGACGCCGCCAATCGGCGCTCAGTAAGCCATTTTACCAGGAAATTATAGCTGGTGTTGCGTTGATCGATGTCGCCCTCAAGCAACGTGAGGTGAACGCTGCAATCCGAACTATTCAGCAGATCAGCGAGACAAGTGACCTCATGCGAAATGATTTTCCACGTCATGGGCACGATCTCGACGAGATTGTTTTGAAGTTGGCCTATCTCAACGTGAACCAGGGGCGGATTCCTGAGATCCATCAATGGGTGGACACAAATTCAGCGCCTATTCCAAATCGCTCAAATCTGCGACTTGCGAATCGCGAGGTGAATCAGCAGCTCTACACGTGGATTATGGGAAATAACCCATCGACCTATTTTGGCGAGGAACTGCATGTCTCTAGTATCTCCTTCGCGGAAGCTCAGACTTTTTGCCAACGCCTAGGATGGCTCTTGGGAGCCCCTGTTCGCTTGCCCAGCGTCGAGGAATATCGTCTAGCACTTGGGGAGGTAAGTCTGGCAGAAATTGTGTCCAGCCAGAGAGGGTTGGACGATCCTGCTACACAGCCCTCAGGATACGGCGATGCAAACCAATATGGCTTCTATAATTTACTGGGTAATGTTGCCGAGTGGATATCTGCGACAGAGGTCTTTGGTGGCGACGCGAGTATGACCCCCGAACAGTTGGTCGCTGTGCCGGTCGAAACTATTGCTGTCGGTACAACGTCGCGGTTAATTGGATTACGCTTTCTAGTCGAAGCGCCGTAGTATGCACTGGCACCAATTTAAAGAACCCTTTCTCCTATTGTGAGACGCACTATTCTAGTACTTCGAATCTGTTTTGTATTGGCGAGTTTGATCGCCGGTGGGCTGATCGCCTACTTAAACTCTGACGATCAAGCATGGGTCACAGTCTTAGTCGCCTTCCTCCTGTCAGTATTTGTGGTGCTCGTCGATGTGCTATTGAAGGGCTTCTCAATCCGTGGATTGACGGCGGCTTCTTTGGGGCTGGCCATGGGAGCGCTCATTTCGTTTTTGGTAGGGACGTCTCCGTTTTTCGAGCCCCTCGAGTCGGATCCTGATCTCGGCCCTAATGTGTATCTGGTCCGGTTGATATTGTTCTGTGCCTTATCCTATATCTGTGCGGTTATTGCGCTCCGTGGTAAAGACGAACTGAACATGATTATTCCCTACGTTCGTTTCTCTAAGCAAGAGCATCGAGCTAACTTGGCCGTGGTAGATACGAGCGCGTTAATCGATGGGCGCTTGGCCCGTATCTGTGAATCGGGCTGGATGGGTTTTGCCTTGGTCGTGCCTCAGTTTGTCATAGATGAGTTGCACGGCATCGCTGAGTCAAAAGATAGCAGCAAGCGCGCTAAAGGCCAGCACGGCATCGAAACGCTTAATCTCATACGGCAGATGGATCAGGTAGACCTTCAAGTACCGGATAGTGATATTGAGAAAGGGACAGATGTAGAGGCTAAGGTTCTGTTCTTAGCCGAGTCGATGAACGCTTGCCTGCTGACGATAGACATTAATTTAGCAAAACTCGCTGAATTACGCGGTATTCCTTGGCTCAATGTTCAAGACTTGGCCCGAGCGCTTCAAAAGGAAGTGATTGTGGGGGATCGATTTGAAATCGATCTCGTCAAGCAGGGCAGGGAATCCGATCAAGCGGTCGGCTTTATTTCTGATGGTTCCATGGTCGTAGTAGGCCAAGCTAGCCAACACATCGGCTCACGTGTATCCTGTGAGGTAGAGTCCATCCTCCCGACGACGGGGGGACGGATGATGTTTGCTAAGTACCTAGCGGATCCAGTCTCAGTCTAGGTCCGAAGGATTGGGCAGGCGCTTGCGATAGGTTTCCCAGTCGTCTAGGATGAAGTCGATTACCGGTTTACCCACACGGTAGGCGGCTTCGAGCGAGGGGATAAACGCAGAATAGCCTCCTTTCTTTTCTCCACTCAGACTGGCTGCCGCAGAAATGCCTGGATACTGCATGGTAAAGTTTGACGCGGTGCGCAGAACTAGGAGACGAGAGACGTCGGCTTTTCCGGCGAGCGTTAAGCGTTCTAACGACGTATACGTTCCTGTGTCTTCCATGGCAGATGTTACAAATTCTCCCTTTCCATCGGTAAAGTAATCTGTCCAATCGTTTGCCCAGTCATTCATCAACTTGCCGTGCCAGAATGTCATGGCTGCAAGTTGATCTCCTTTGAGAACGAAAGGAGGTTTTTGAGCCATGGGATACCCGTCGTATTTGGCTCTGAGAATCTGCATCGCCTCTGTGTCTGGGATCTCTACGTCCTTGGTGAGCTGATAAGCAAATTCCACAAAATCCGGCTCAAGCTTGAATACTACTCCCTCAAGGTCGTCCTGGAGCGGCATTTCATACGGAGAGCTTTTGCGCAGTGGGATGTAACCTGTTTCCCATCCGGGCTCGATTTCCCGGGCATCGATGTGGTGCGAGAGGTCCCCATCTATCAGCCAATCTGCCCAAGCAGCGCTGCCGAGCGACGCGTCCTCGGGGTCGATCCCAGAAATCCCTGCTACCAGCCAGTAGGCTTCCGTAAGATCGAAGCGAGGGTCCATCCCTAGCGCCATGATGGAAGCCGTGCTGCGCGCTGTGCCGATTCCCGTTACCATACCCAGAACCCCTTTGTCTCGGTTGAACCGGAGGTCGCGAAATCCCGCAGGAAAAGGTATCGTCTCTTCGAGAGGGAAACGTTCGACCCAAAATTGGAATTCAGCGGGTCGGTCTCCAGTGTCCTCACCGATTTCGAACATCGCGACAATGACCGCTTTTATCGGAATCGGGTTCGTCTCTTGCGCCTCGAGCGGAGCAATCAGTGAGGCCAAAAGTGCAGCGAAGCTACAGAGATTGAGATGGTTTCTGACATTCATGATCACGGCTGAATAGGCAGGCTATGTGCCAAGATCTCACTTGGGTCTTTGCCCGCATCGAGCAATGTGCGTAAGGCCAGCGAACCGGCTCGTTTGGCGAGCCGGTTGCCATCGGAGCCCATCACAAGGGAGCAGTGGTAGAAGGCTGGCGGTGAGCATCCTAACGCTTCGTAGATTAAAATTTGCCGAGCCGTTGAGAGGAGTAGGTCGGCCCCGCGCACCACTTCGGTGATCGTCATGGCTAGATCGTCAATGACGACGGCGAGCTCGTAAGCTGGCCAGCCATCACGGCGCCAGACCAGAAAGTCACCAAAGTCCTGCCCTGCGACAAATCGTTGAAAGCCCATATTTTGGTCGTCGAAGCAAATCTCTCGGCCATCGGGAACGCGAAATCGCCAGTTTACAGTCCCAGGTTTGTCAACATTCCTCGGCTTATCAGTTCTCCAAGCAGGTGGGAATAGATGTTCGCCCGACGGGGCCAGCTTCGCAGATTGAGAAATCTCCTTCCGCGATTGTGGCGACGGATAAAGGAAACCGTCTTGCACGAGTTTTCGCCAGCCTTGCAGGTAGTCTCCGCGCTGATGACGCTCGCTTTGACGATATGGACTGTCCGCACCGCCGATGTCTGGACCTGCATCCCAGTCTAATCCAACCTTCCTTAAGTCTTCCATAGCAGCGTCTGCGAATTCTTTAGTGCAGCGTTGGCGATCGATGTCCTCGTCGCGAAAAATCAATATGCCGTTTTCTGCCCGGCACCGTGCATAGGCCTCGAAAAATGTGCTATAATGTCCCAAATGGAGAAACCCTGTGGGGGTAGGGGCGATGCGACCACGATAGACAGCGGGGCTTTGATTAGATTTAACCGTCGAGTCTGTCATTGATTTGTTTCCAAATGCCTGAATATTAGAAGGTTTTTGCCTGTCGCACGATTCAATGCCCATGACCTTTAAACAACTCCGCCTTAATAGAAAGCTCGTAAAAGCTCTCGCTGCAAAAGGTTATGAATCGCCTACTCCGATCCAGGAACAGGCCATTCCACATATTTTGAAGCAGAGCGATATGATCGGGTCTGCTCAGACTGGAACTGGAAAGACAGCCGCCTTCGCGCTGCCTACGATCCACTTACTGAAGCGGCATAAAAAGAAGCACCGCTCCTTGGTATTGACGCCGACGCGCGAGCTGGCCGTTCAGGTTTATGAACAATTCGAAGCATACAGTAACCTGACCGGTATCAAGCTTGCCATCATCTACGGAGGTGTCGGATATCAACAGCAATTGGATCAACTGCGCGCCCCAGCTGACGTGGTGATCGCCACGCCGGGTCGACTTTTGGACCATGAGGAGAAAGGTAATATCCATCTAAATGAAGTCGAAATACTCATCCTAGATGAGGTGGACCGCATGCTCGATCTCGGATTTATCGATGATGTGCGCCGCATCGAGAAGCTGTGTTCTCACAAGAAACGACAGACGCTGCTTTTCTCAGCTACCATTCCTGAGTCGGTGCGAAAACTGTCAAGCTGGGCCTTAGAAGATCCAGTTGAGGTCATTATTGGTGAGCGGAAAAGTCCGGCCGCGACGGTGGATCACAGCGTGTATCCGGTAGACCCCCTCCAGAAATTCGATCTCATGGTGGCCTTGATCGAGGGCATGGAGATAGAGAGCTTGATCGTCTTTACACGCACCCGAATCGGCGCAGATCGTATTACACGCTGGCTCAAAGAGCATGATTACCAGGTCTCGGTAATGCACAGCGACCTAAAGCAGACAGATCGTCTACAAGCGCTCCGTGACTTTAAAGAAGGCGAAACAAATATCCTCGTCGCGACCGACATCGCCTCACGTGGGCTTGATATCAAGGGGGTAACGCATGTTATCAACTATGATGTACCGCAGCACGCGGAAGACTACGTGCACCGGATCGGCCGTACAGGCCGAGCAAATACACAAGGTGTGGCCATCACATTGGCTTCCCCTGAAGAAAATCCCGAGCTGATGCGGATCGAGAAATATATTGATGGAGAGCTCGATCGCCGGAAACTGGAGGAGTTTCCCTATCGCTATGACCCGCTTCCAGCCAAGCCCAAGCCCAAGCGCAAGAAGCGCAATCGCGGTTTTCAGTAGGGCATAATGGTTTTCCAAACGCTAGAGCACCATCATCCGCTGGCGTCGATTTTTGACGCCATCTACCGCGTCGCTGATTTTTACCACGGTTTCAATATACCGCAGCATTGTGCTTTGGAGGAAAGCCACATCGAGCAGCGGTTCGCTGCGAGCGTTATTCAGCGATTGGATGACCGAGATGATTTCGCTATCGAAACTAATGTGAACACGCAGCGCTCGCAATACGTCGACATTGCGCCTGGGACACACAGGGCGATAGAGCCTGAGTGTGGCACGCATGAGCAAACGCAGCCGAGCGAGCGAATCGCCTAGAGCGTCTTGCAGTGCGGTTGCATCATGGCCTTTACGCAAATATACATCGCGAATGCGATGCAGTTCAGATTTGAGTTCGTGCTCTATCTGCTGGAGCAGATGGGTAGGCTTGACCTCAATCTCAGGGATCGGGTCCGCTCCCCAGAGCACCTGTCTGGCCTCTTTCATATCCAGGATTTCGAGGGCGAACGACTCGCCAGACATCATGAGGCGGTCCACCTCAAAGAGCAGAGGCATTGGGCATCCAGATGCTAGCCAACTCTTTAACCATGGGCGTAACTTCACCATAGATTCTCCATCGAGCTCTTTGAAGACGACAAGCAATGTTATTTCGTCCAGCTCAACCTCCTCATCCATTACGGCGGCGGGGCCGAAGATGATGACACTGCACAGGTTCTCAGGAAACGCCTTCGCCAGAGACTGGGCGGCTTTTTGAGTGAAGGCTGCGTGAGATTCTGAATGGAAATCGAAGCTCGCTTGGGTCATTTTTAGGGGGAGGAGGCTAGTGGCAATTTATGAAACATTTACGCCATAAGTTTCCTACAGCTACCCTTTATCTTCAAGTCAGGCCGTGTAAATTTTTACATTTAAGGCGCGCCGTTCTTCAGCAAACACTTGATCTTCAGGTGTCAGTCCCTTTCCTGGGAGGTTTATGAGCAGCGAAAAGAAGAATATCGTGGTCCTTGGGGCTGGCTTCGCAGGGGTGGAATTCTGCAAGTCTTTTAATGCACCAGGGTGCGAAGTAACTTTGGTCGACCGTCAAAATCATCACTTGTTTCAGCCTTTGATCTACCAAGTGGCTACCACGGGAATGTCTGACAGTGCGGTTGCAGTGCCCGTCCGTAAAATTTTTAAAGATCGCTCGGATATTCGTGTCCTCAAAGGTGAGGTAACGCAGGTAGCCTTGACTGAAAAGAAGGTTGTATTAGACGACAGCAACGAGCTGCCCTTCGATTATCTGGTCATCGCCACCGGAGCTAAGACGAGCTACTTTGGTAAGGACCAATGGGCTGAGCATGCACCGGGCATGAAGAGTTTGGACGAGGCTAATCATCTCAGAAACACGGTCTTGAGTAACTTCGAGAAAGCTGAGCTTGAGACCGACCCCGTCGAAAAGGAAAAGCTGTTAACCATCGCACTCGTCGGTGGCGGTCCCACCGGAGTAGAGCTCGCTGGAGCATTTTCTGAGTATATCAATCAAGTCGCATCTAGCGACTATAGCACGTTTGGCCCAAAGGATGTAAAAATTATCCTCATCGAAGCCATGGCGCGCGTGCTGCCTCCGTTTACCGAGGAAAATTCTGCCCGGGCTCTGAAGCAGCTTCAACAGCTCGGTGTCGATGTGCGACTGAACCACATGGTGAAAAACATCGAGCCCGGCATACTGCACTTCGAAGACAGCAAAATCGAATCAAAGAACATTTTTTGGACCGCAGGTGTTGGGCCGGGTAAGTGGACTTCTAAGCTCGGCGTCGACACGGACCGCGCGGGCCGTATTGTCGTGGCAACTGATTGCAGCCTGCCAGGCCATAAAAACGTCTTTGCTATCGGCGACGTAGCTGCGATGACGGACGTTGTGGAAACACGCGTCCCTGGTGTCGCACCAGCTGCGGTTCAGATGGGCCAATTTACCGCCAAGTTGATCGCTGCCGAAGTGAGTAATCCTGCGAGCCGCGATAACGCCCCAGGCTTCAAGTATTTTGATAAAGGGGCGATGGCTATCATCGGAAAGGGCAAAGCCGTGCTGCAGACTGGCAGTAAGAAACTCCAGTTTGGTGGCCCCCTCGCTTGGTTGGGTTGGCTGACGGTTCACGTCCTTTACTTAGCAGGTGGAAAAAACAAGTCTGGGGCCATCCTCACTTGGATGTATTCATACCTCTTCAACAAACGCGGAAACCGTTTGATCACTGGCCAAGACGAAACCTTTTCCCACAAGTGGGAGGGCTAAGGCCAAGCTTTCACTTTATTAGGTAGGATTTTGACCTCCCCTTTCTAGGGAAAGGAACGCTTTAAAAAAACGTCTGCGTAGAGTGATGGCCATCGCCTGACTCGAGCTTTGACCCGTTCCTCGGTAATTGCTCTTGCAATCACCCCACGGTAAAAACGCAATCGGTCAGTAAACAGAAAACTCGGACGCGCAAAACGGGTTAGCTACCCGACATCGATACCGTATTGCTCAATGCGTTTACGCAAGGTGGTGCGCGTGATACCAAGAAACTGGGCTGCTTTTACCTGATTGCCTTTCTCAGCCAAGAGGATCCGGCGGATTAATGCTTCCTCGATCTGCGTCAGCACGCTATCTGATTCGCTAGAGCGAAATGAGTCAAACAGGGCATCAAACAGCGTTTGGATATCTAGATCTTTCGCTTTGTTATGGTCACTACTAGACTCGGCAATTCCCGCGTCTTCCGCCTCAGACAAGCTTTCTCCACCTGTGTTCGGGAACGGCGGACGCGATGAAGACTCGGCGGAAGAAACGACTTCTACTGGAAGATCTTTGACGAGAATTGCTTCGCCTCCCGCAATTACCGCTGAGCGATAGATGACATTCTCAAGTTCACGCACATTGCCCGGCCATTTGTGGCGCGTGAGGACGGTGAGCGCTTCCGCGGAGATTCGCTTCACCTGAGTCTTTCGCTCATTGCGCAAGCGTTGGATCATAAACTCAACGAGCTGGGGGATGTCCTGGCCGCGCTCGCGCAGTGACGGTAGGCGCAGTCGCACCACATTGAGGCGATAATACAGGTCCTCCCGAAAAGTCTTTTCAGAGACCATCTCCTCCAACGGTTTGTTGGTCGCGGCGATTAGGCGCACGTCGACTTTGATAATCTCGGAGCCGCCGACCCGCTGGATTTCGCCTTCCTGCAAGGCGCGCAAAATCTTGGTCTGCGTCGGGAGAGCCATGTCGCCGATCTCATCGAGGAAGATGGTGCCTCCATCGCATAGCTCGAACTTACCGATACGCTGTGTCGTCGCGCCCGTGAATGAGCCTTTCTCGTGGCCGAAAAGCTCGCTCTCTATCAGGTTGTCTGGAATAGCGGCACAATTGACCGCAATGAAGGGGCGGCCGTGGCGCAGGCTGTGTTGGTAAATACAGCGTGCGACGAGTTCCTTGCCCGTTCCGCTCTCTCCGGTGATGAGCACGGTCACATCACTGGCCGCTACCTGGCCGATGATTTTGAAGACCTCCTGCATTGGCTCGGAGTTACCCACGATGCCCTCTTTGTAATCGTCGACATTGATGAGCGGCTGGGGCGAGAGGTCAGTTTCTTTGAGGTCAGCACGCGCTTCGACAGCTGTTTCAGCCAGGCTGATTACCTTTTTTATATCGAACGGCTTGATGATGTAATCGAAGGCCCCGTATTTCATGGCTTCGATTGCCGTCTGTGTCGTGCCGTAGGCGGTCATCAGCACGACCATCGTTTCGGGAACGACAGAACGCAGGTGTTGCAGGGTTTCGATTCCAGACATCCCTTCCATCCGATTGTCGAGGAAGATGACATCAGGGTTGGTGGACTCGGCTTGTTCAATGCCCTCTTGGCCATTTGCTGCCTCTATGACATCGTAGCTGCGGCTCGATAGGACCCGATTGAGAGAGTAGCGGATCTCGTTGTCGTCATCGATAATGAGGATTTTTGCAGTGGGCGTTGCTTTGGGCATAAGTGGGTTTGAATGGAGTGGGAGGCTAGATGCCGAATTAGTTAAGATTCGAGCGACGCCGGATTATGCAAGCTTCGTTGCTTTTCCACCCATAGTGCAGGAGGGCTACGCCGGCCAAAAAAATAGAAAGAGCTTTTCTTTTGGGCACTATTAGTAATCTTGTCGAGTAAGGGCTGACCCCGATGGGCGGCTACTCACATTTAACTTACGAAATCATCTTTTTGGAGAACTTGATCTATGAGACAGGTATTTCCCGTTTCTCGGTGGCTGATGGCTGCTGATTGGAAGCTTGGAGGGTGCGTCCTATGAGTGTACGCCGCCTCAGAATTCGCAGACGTCGGGGCGAGAAACTCGCGATGGTCACTGCCTATGATTGGTCGTTCGCACGTTTGATAGCACAGACAGACGTCGACGCGATTTTAGTTGGAGATAGTGCAGCTATGGTCATGCATGGCTTTGCTGACACACCGTCTGTGCCGCTCGACGCGATGATCTACCATGTCGCTTCGGTCGCACGGGGTGCTCCGGAAAAATTTATCATAGCGGATATTCCTTTCGGTTGGGCTCATCGCTCCCGAGACAGCTTTATGGATGCTGTGATGAAGCTGGTTTCCGCGGGAGCGCATGCCATCAAGGTTGAGGGCACAGGGATTCAAAACGAGTCGATCGCTTTGGCATTGGATGCGGGCATCCCGGTGATGGGCCACATCGGGCTGACTCCCCAACACGTTCACCGCTTAGGGGGGCATCGGGTCCAGGGTAAGTCTGAGGGAGCGATTGAGACTTTGGTCCACGAGGCAAAGCAGCTGGAAGATATCGGTTGCTTTGGATGTGTCCTAGAGTGTGTGATCCCCGCCGCAGCCCAAGCCATACAGGCTGCTCTGGAATCGATGATTACGATTGGTATCGGTGCGGGGTCGGAGACAGATGGACAAATACTGGTGATGCATGACCTCTTGGGGCTCAATCAAGAGCATCAGCCGCGTTTTGTCCGTAGGTTTGGAGAGATCGGACAAGCCACCACCGATGCTGTATCCTCATACATCGACGCCGTGCGCGACGTATCCTATCCGTCACCTGAGGAGACCTACGCATCATGAATGTCGTCGAATCGGTGAGCGATCTACAGGCTTGGAGGGAAGCATCGGGTGACGATATCGGTCTAGTGCCCACGATGGGCGCCTTACACCCTGGGCACACTTTTCTGATGGAACGCGCGCGCAGCGACCACAGGTGCGCTGTGGCGACGATATTTGTGAACCCCACTCAGTTTAATGATTCACGTGACCTCGAGGCCTACCCACGTACGCTCGATAGCGACTTAGAGGCCTGCGAGAGATTGGGTATGGATCTCATTTTTTGCCCGAAAGCTCAAGAAATGTATCCTGAGGGACAGGTCTTCGCGGTTACTGAAAGTGAGGACGCGCTCATCTTAGAGGGTGCCTGCCGTCCAGGTCATTTTCCGGGGGTAATGACCGTGGTTATGAAGCTGTTGAATCTTGTGAGGCCAGCAGTCGCTTATTTTGGAGAGAAGGATTACCAGCAGCTGCGGCTTATCCAGAAGATGGTGCACGCATTTTTTCTACCCTACAAGATCGTGGGACTGCCGACTGTTCGCGAAACGGATGGCCTTGCGATGAGTTCGCGCAATCGCCGACTGAGTGAGGAGGGCCGTAACCAAGCGCCAGCGCTCTACAATTTGTTGGCCACCAGCCCTTCGGTCACCTCAGCGCGCGCTGGACTCACTCAGGCAGGATTTGACGTAGAATATGTGGAAGAGTGCTGGGGACGGCGTCTTGCTGCTGTGTCTCTCGATGGAGTCCGTCTGCTCGACAATATTAGCTTAGATCGGAGGGAGGCACATGGACCTGTGCATTGATATCGGAAACTCCAATACCGTGATTGGCGTGTTTGACGGGGAGCAGCTCGCGCAATCGTTTAGGATTTCGACGCATACGAAATCTACGGGTGATGAGGTCGGCCTACTCATTTATGATTTGCTCAGTGCGCGCGGAATTTCTGGAGATTCAGTGGAGCGTATCGCGATCTCCTCTGTTGTTCCCAGCGCCTTGCAGAGTGTCCAAGACGGGTGTCAGGCCTTTTTCAAGCGTGAGCCTTTCGTGTTGCGCGCGGGAGTGAAAACCGGACTGTCCATAAGAACCCGATTCCCCGAAGAGGTGGGGGCAGATAGAATCGCCAATGCCGTGGGTGGCATCGCGGCGTTTCCTCGGCGAAATCTAATTATTGTCGATTTTGGCACAGCGACCACGTTTTGCGTCGTCACCAAGGATAAGGAATACTTAGGCGGTGTCATCGCAGCAGGCATGCGTCTTTCGATGGAAGCCTTGTATATGCGTACGGCTAAGCTGCATCCCGTGCCCATTGAGGAACCCGAAAATGCGCTCGGTCGCGATACGACTCAGAATATCCAAATAGGACTGTATCTTGGCCAGATCGGTCTAGCACGTGAGTCCATCGCTCGCTTGACGCAAGAGTGCTTTGCCGATGACCCTCCGGTCGTGATCGGTACGGGGGGGTATGCCTCTTTGCTCGATAAAGAAATTCGCTTTGATCACGTCATGCCCGATCTCATCCTTCAGGGCCTCCACATAGCTCTAGACAAGAATAATTAATTTTTCAGCGCGAAATGAACCGTACTTTTCTTAAATCCAAGCTACATAAAGCAGTCGTTACTGACGCCAATCTTCATTACCGTGGATCTATTTCGATCTGCCCCAAGTTGATGGAGGCTGCCGATTTACTCGAATTTGAGCAAGTGGATGTCTACAACATTAACAATGGCGAGCGCCTAACGACCTACGTGATTGTCGGAAATGATGCTGAAATCTGTCTCAACGGTGCAGCGGCACGAAAGGCGGAGCCGGGCGATCGTGTCATCATCGCTAGTTTTGCTTCCTTAAGCGAGGAGGAGCTTCAAGAATTTAAGCCCACGATTGTGATGGTAACAGAGCAGAATCGATGTGAATAACGTTTAATAACTTAGGATCAATAAAAAACTGCTTCTCGGGCTGGATTTTTCCTTTTTTTTGATCTGGTTGGTTATGTGCGTTCAAAAGGTCACAACGAAAAAGGAATAAGTCGAATTGATACCGCTTCGACAAAGGGCTGGTATGTGCGTGCATATAGAAACGGTAAAATCCACGCTAAGTTTTTCAGCGACGGTAAGCACGCTTCTTCAAGGTCGGCTCTGAAAGCCGCGCGGGTATATCGAGACGGCTTATTTCGTGAGCTGGAAGACGTTGAGCGTCAGCCCAGACGGCGTTCGCCCCAAGTGAAAGCTGGAAAGAGTAAGCTTGGGGTAGTCGGTGTATCGCTCACGAAGAAAAAGACACCGCAGGGTAAAATGATCCGTTGTTATTCGGTAAGTTGGCGCCCGACTCCTAAGGTTCAAAAATGCACTTCCTTTTCAGTTGAAAAATACGGCGAAGACCAAGCCTTTCTGATGGCCGTTGAACACCGCTTCACTATGCTCAAGCGTTACTATGGCCCCGAAGTGGCTCCGAAGTTAAAATCTGAGTATGGTGAAGATCCTCGATTCCTTTCGCTTATTGAGCGTGTTTTTGGAGGATCTTCCGCGGCTTAGTTTTATAGAGCGATTGCTTCTCGCCCTAACTTGCCGGCTGAATGTAGCCCAAAAGCCGACCGGCTCTTGTGTATCCCTGCGTTAAATGTGATACATCTTCAGGATTTTTGTGTTTTCGACATCAATTCGTCTCAAACCGTTGCTGAAAGCCCAATCCTTCTCACCGGATTTTGTCGGCAAATGAGTATGGTACTAAGATGTTGATGAGGCTGCTTACCTGATGAGCTTGCCCGTCGACCAAGGAAAACATATCTGCGCCCGCTCGTCACTCTCTCCTCTCCTGATTAAAATACCTGAACCACAGATGGCCCAGACAGACACAGATATTTGGATGACATGCGAAGGGTAAGGTGTTTTAAGACCCTGTGATCGAAGTTCAAAAAGATGGTTGGCTGTTATTACATATGAATCATCACAGGCCTCGGATTGGTCTAAGGTTCGCAAATTACCCAAATTCAATCTGTGTGTATCCGGTGCGTCAGGCCAAGCCTGACTTCTCTAATGATCTGAAACGAAATCATCATGACAACTAGGTATCCATCATGT
>JABSRG010000060.1 GCA_013215165.1 Opitutales bacterium
CACCTGGGGCCTCGATCTCTCCGACACCCTCAGCGGAGCCGGCGGCACCCGCGGCCTCCACGGCATCGTCGAACTCAACGGCACTCACAAAACCTATCTCCCCGCCTACGACGCCATGGGCCACATCTACGCCATGGTCGACGCCGCCACCGGCAACACCGCCGCCGAATACGAATACGACCCCTACGGCAACCGCATCCGCGCCACCGGCCCCTACGCCGAGACCAACCCCATCGGCTACAGCACCCGCTACACCTTCCGCGAAATCGACCTCATCTACTACGGCTACCGCTTCTACGACCCCGAACACGGTAGATTCCTAAATAAAGACCTCATCCAAGAACAGGGCGGTAATAATCTCTATGCTGCCTTCGGGAATGACCCGGTGAACAATATTGATGTGCTGGGGCTGAGTGCTGCAGATCTCATATCTCCCGGGAATCCGTTTGACGGATCCAATGGTGGTTCCGGCGGCGGTGGGGGCGCGGGTGGATCTGGCGGTGGCTTAAATCCCGGAATTGACTTTGGCGGAGGTGGCGGTTCCGGCGGAGGCGGATCAGGATCGGGCGATACCGTGTGGTGTGGAGGCGAACCTATGCCCCTGAGCGTATGGAGGCAGTTTGCACACATGCTCGACTGCGAATTGGGAGATCCTCCGGCTGCTCCAGCTCCAACCCCAACTCCCGAGCCCGAGCCAGCACCTGAACCTGCCCCCATATCAACCCCCTCTCCGGCTAGAGTAGAAGCCCCAGTCTCCAATCTCGGCGCATCGCCTGCAGGTAGTTCGAATTTTGGGGCCTATGCTGGTGCCCTAGCACGCGGTCCGGCTCAAGGCATTGCAGATATTCTTAATGGTCTACAAGACATTAGTGCAGGATTATTGAATGCTCTCCTAAACAGTAGCTGGCAAGGTAAAGCACGCAGTATTCGAGGGCTCTCACCCGTAGAATTTGTTCCTTCACCTGATTGGAGCCAAGATCTGTTTGTTCAGGATGGTGCCGGAATTTATAACCAAGACTTAAACAAAGTTATTGGTGGGGGTAGTGCGGCTCAACTCTTGCCGATTGGCATAGGGCGTCTTGCAAATGCAAGTATTAGCAGGGCAAGTCTTTTAAACCAGGCAAGAGCACTAAGGAATCTTGGTGTTGATCGAGTCGGACGTAGGGCATTTCTCAACGGCGATGTGGTTCCATTTCAATTCGCAACAAGAGGAGGTGATCCGGTATTTGGCTTTGCCCAATTCAACAATAGAAGGCTTGTGTCTCAGCTGTTCTCAATAAGTAATCCAGATTCTGCTGCAGCAACGCGAGCCCTTTTACAATTCCGTAATCAGTCTCTTAATCTTGGTCGCCGACTGGGAGCATCAAGTATTGAGCTTCAAGGAGGTTCAGTTGCTAATCCAAAAGTAGCGGAATTTTTAAAGAGGCAAGGTTTTCAAATAAAAACTGTACCTGTTCCAGATGTGCTTGGTGGTGGAAACCAAGAAGTCTTTTATAAGATTATAGATCTATAGTATCGAAGGACGAAAATTATGAGCGAGGATTTTTCAGAATTTGAAATAATGAAAGCAGCAAATGTATCTGCTGAAATGGCATATCTCTACTCTAAAAAGATTGGCTTAGACCTATTTACTCAGATTAGAATGCTAAGATCCGTGTATGAAATGAGCATTCAAGAAGCGAAGGAGGTAACTATAAAAGCCAGCGGTACATCCAAAACCTTAAGCGAACACCAAGAGAAGTTATTTCCTGCATTAAAGAATATTTTGAATTTTTAGCTGAGAACCTAAAATTTTACCACTTTTTTTGACATCGTACTTTCGCTCAAATTGTTGTCGTAGGGTTTTGGGCGGTTTTGCCGGATTGAGGTCGTATTTTGTGCTCATTTTTGTCGTAGTGTTACGATGAAAAAGGCCCGATGAGTTTTATTCATCGGGCCTTTCTTTTTATAGAAGGGTCAGTTGCTGAGGGTCGGGTTGTGGGGGATGTTTGCGACGTTTTTGGCGGTGTAGGATGTGGTGGGCTTGGGCCAGGGGCGTTACGATGTCTTCGGGGCGGTTTTTTGACCGGTTTGGATTGAGGAGAGTGTCAAGTTATGGGCCTCCATAACTGTCAAATCAAATCGTGACTGTCTTATTTATTTGCGCGCAGAAGAGGTCGTATTTTGCCTGGTAAATTTGCGCAGAGTTTTTCCCTCATTCCAATCGGCCTCATGCATGATAGATCGAGGCCGCTGGGGGATACCAAAGTCGTTACAATGCAATTGGGTCACCACCATATCTACGGCTGAAGCCCCCAGGGCCTCAAATGGAAGTAAAAAGCCAGATAAGTCTTCCTGGTGTTTGGCTATACTCAAAGAAGCGAAACCTATGCCGTTTGGACCAATTGGTAGATTTGCGTCGAGTAGGGGTCGAATCATGCTTCCAAGGCTTGTGATGATGGCATCGGGTTTGCACTTCTCACTCCAAGTTGCGTAATCATCAAGCTTCCATGTCTCGACATGCTGTTTCGCACTCAGAGGACATAGCCCGTGCTTGAGACAATAAGAATCGAAAATGTAGGTCGATGCATGGTCAACGCGCGTCTCCATGTCAGACCGACTCAAGTAAGCAATCTTTTGATAACCGCGTGTTTGGAGCTCTTCGAGACACCGCTCCATTGAGTGATAAGTGTGAATCATCGTATGGTGCAAGTGGGGTTCAGTCAACGAGCGCCCAATTCCGACAACAGCTAACTGATCCCAAGGGAGGTGCTTGATTTTCATAGATTGTTTGAGCGGGCCGATGATTGCGCCTCTGATACCACGAGCGTAGAGAATACGAGATGCGGCTTTTGAATCTGGGCCCAAATCGCGCAATTCAATTCGGTCCAAATTGTATCCCAGCGCATGCGCCCTATCGCGACTGCCATTTTCTATGCGACTCACAGATATATTTTGGCTCGTGCGTGAATGGGTGGTAATCCAAGCGAGGTTTACGTCCTTTGTGGCCTTACCTTTGCGAACGTTGGACATGAGGGTTTGCACCAAAGGATTCGGGCGATAGCCTAATGTCTCAGCTGTATCCTTTACTTTCGTTACAGTCTCTGCACTGACGCGTCCCGTTCCTCGTAATGCTCGCGAAACTGTCATGGTAGACAATCCTAGATGTTTCGCGATGTCCTGCATCGTTACAGCCGCAACTTCTTTTCGTCGCGCATTTCTACTTTTTTCACGCATTTGAGTTACGATTAACACATCACCTGCGTTGGAATACGATTCTTAATATTTCATAAACTCAACAATGAAACTTAAAATCTTACTCATTGTAGCAGCTCTTACCTCAGGCGGAGCCGTAGTTGCCCAAACTTCGGTTATTTTCGACTCGGTAAATCGACTCAATTTATCCAATGACGGAAATGTTGAAGTAGACAATACCTCTAACCACTCTCTCTTAGTGGGAGACTCAGGGTCAAATAGTAATCGTTTTTTTGAAACCATTGCAATTTTTGATATTGAAGGATTGTGTTCGGAAATAGAACAAGCTGCTTCGATTACACTTGAGCTTGACTACAGCGAGGTCCTCGGGGCTGGTGTTTCCGGAATTACTGCTTACGGGTACGAATCTGTTATCGGTGATGCGACTGGTCCAAGTCAAAGATCCCTGGCACTCGCGGGAACATCCGCTGGAACCGTGAGCAGTTTTTCGCAAGGGTTGACTGGGGGAACCGCAGTTTGGGACACTACATCGATCGTTAAAGCTGCTAGTAATAATGATGCAGATTATATCGGATTTTTATTCACTTCAGGCATATCATCGAATGACGGCAACAGCACGGCAGACGCGGTGAGATTTTTCAGGCAAGGCACGATTGAGAATGGTTTGTCTCTAGAAATTGCTGCAATTCCTGAGCCGTCAGTATTTGCAACATTTGCAGGTATTCTTGCGTTTATCTGGGTGTCGTCACGACGGTTGAAGGCGAATGTAAAGATCTGATACGATTTTTCACAAACGACTGCGTGTTCTCAATAAACATGAGTGAGTCACGGGGCAGCCTCTTCAATAGGTTATGTAGATCGTTGTGATCGGGTCGTCCTGTTTTGTTGATAAACATATCAAAGATCGGACGGAACGTATCGGTGATCTTCAGAGGCGATTACCTCAAGCCTATTGAGGGTGCAGTGTTATGTGGGGGGTGCAATTGAAGGAACGGGGAGTTTTTTTTGTAGAAACACCACTTTAAGGTGCACAAGCGTTTACTAATATGAAATAGGCTTGGGATGGCTGATAAAAAATCCTCTCCAAAACAAGTCGAACAATCGGAGCTCAACGCCCTCCTTTCTGTTCTCAAAGCGGATCCGCTACTATTCGATCGGGTCAAAGAAGTGGTCGAACTCAGTCAGCCCAGGCAGGGGCAAAGCACCCGGATTGAGGCTGTCGAAGACGAACTCGTTGCCAGGATTAACAAGCTCGGGCAGCAGACACTCAGTTCTTTTGGTGAAGCAGTAGAACACCAGCAGCTACGGGATTTACGCAGCCAACACAATGGCATCCAACAGCGCGAAAAAAAACGCTAATTTACTACAGTAGTTTCGGTGAGGTCCACACCGTCGAACGCCTACTGCGCAGTCCTCAACGTTCTTACATTCGGATTCTGCCCCAAGCCCTCGGAATTGGCGATAAAGGCCATACGCGACGCCTCCAGCGCGCGTTGAGCGACTTTGGATTAGGTCCGGCGCAAAAGGGGTCATTCTAAGAATTCTTGATTTTATGAATTCCGTTCTTTCCCTCATAGCATGGCAAGAAAGATTCGTACCGAATTTCCAGGAGCGATTTACCAGCTGATCAATCGTGGAAATTATCGATCATTCATTTTTGAAACCGAAGGTGCTAAGGTAAGCGTCCCTTAGAGCACCTCATCAAGTAGCAGACGGTTTCCAGTTTTACGTAGTCAGGCTGTAGATGAACTCGGGATCGCTGCGATCTTCACGAGCGAGGCGATTGAGCACTTCAATGGGTTTTATCCATCGGGCCTTTCTTTTCTACAGAAGTGTCAGTTGCTGAGGGTCGGGTTGTGGGGGATGTTTGCGACGTTTTTGGCGTAGGATGCCGCCTGAGCTGTGGGCGATGAGGTGGAGGGCGATAGCAGCCCTATGCAAACCCTCAGCTAGCCTTCCAAATCCGCCCCGTACTTAAACAGTTACTAAAAAAACTAAGAAAAGCATCGTCATGACGTCTATTGGCGGCTTGAATTTGCGCGACTCTGAGACATTCTTATCGCTATGGGGTTTTTTTTGAGCAACGAAGACGAAGAAGCGGAGAGCAGCGAAGTGCTCACAGATGCTGATCGTGTGGAGTTGGTCAAAGCAGTATTGGCAAGCGACGATGAGAAATCGAAGAGAGCGATTTGCAGCCTCGTCCAGTTCCGAGAAATCGCGGTGCTTTACGAAATTATGAAATCCCCCTCAGCCAAAGCGGCAGCTTTAGCCGAGGGGGGCATCTGGGAGATTTGGCATTCAGCACACGGAGAAGAGATTCAAAAGCAGATTGAACGGGGTATGCGTTATTTGGCTTCCGGCAAAGCCAGCGATGCACTGGAAGTCTTTCAAGGCCTCATGCATACATATACCGATTGGGCAGAGCCTATGTACAAGGCAGCTACCGTGCTTTATTTTTGTGGAAAATTAGATGGCTGCTACCGCATGAACAAGAAGGTGGTTTCTATCGACCCTCTCCATTTCGGTGCTTGGCATGGAATGGCTATGAGTGCCTTACAACTGGGTCGAGCTGAAGAAGCCAAGGATGCCATAGAACACGCATTGGCGATTCAGCCGCATTCGCCTTGCCGGGAAGATTTGTTATCCTTTCTCGAGACAATCGCGGATTAATTCACGGTTACCTAAGCGGCGCTAAGCGTCGGTTTTCACAGCACGTTTGCGATCAAGCATCCATTTCTGGGCATCAGCGAGCGTCCTCTCTGGGCTCAAGGCTGAAGGGGCGCGACTGAAGCGAAGTGCATCGAGTTTGTTAAGCAGCTCGGCACCGACCTCATCGGTTCCATGGTCTTTCTGAAATCCCATAAATCTGATACGCACACGTCCCGCTCGTCGACGCCACACAGCCTCCTCATCAGTGCCTGAACGCATCCACCGACGGAGTGCAGTCAACCTTAGCAGATCTATCATCCAACGCTTCAGCATCATTATCCCGATAAGGAAAACCAGAGCGGTGACCATCAAAACTCTAAGCCAGAGATTTTGCTCCCAGAGAGTGACCCAATTTTCAATCTGCGACTCTATAAAACTAGTGAAGTCCTCTTTGATGGTTTGGATCGTAGTCTTAATAGCATCGGTAAAGACTTCAACCAATGCCTCTTGACTAGCTTGGTCGAAATTCACGATGCGCCGATACCATGCAATACGCATACTGTCCACCCAAGCCTCCCAACCGGCTTCCATCTGATCGATATTGAGCATTTGTCCCTGTGGAAGATCGAGCGAGTTCACAGCACCCGGAGTGGGATCCCATCGTTGCCAACGGTCTTCAAGAAAAATCTCCACCCAGGCATGGGCATTGCGATTCCTGATAATAAAATATTCCTCCACTGGATTCCACGACCCACCGCTAAAACCTACTGCAACCCGGGCCGGAATACCTTCGGCGCGGCAGAGTAATACCAGTGCACCGGCAAATAACTCACAGTGCCCCCCAGATTTCGACTCCATCCAACGGATCAAAGGGTCTCCAATCTCTGTTTCATAAACAGGCTTCAGGCTATACCCGTGATTACGTTGTAACCAGCGAATGGCAGACTCCACGAACTCGATAGTCCCAAGACTTTGACCATTATTGATTTCCGACACAAATCGCTGAAGGATTTCATAGTCCGTCGGAAATAAGGGAATGCTCAGCTGTGTTAAGGGATACTCGACCGCTTGCATAATATCGCTCTTAGGTCGGTCGATGATGGGAGCAGAGGTCGGCAAAAGAACAAGATCAATCGGATGTGCCAAGTGCTCGCGTGCATTTACCATCGATTCAATCTGGTAGGAGAAAACACTAGCGCTCACCTGATCTACCCGATAACTGAATCCAGCAGTATTTTCGACCAACTGATGACGTTTGGGAAAGCGCACACTGAGAAACGGCCCTAAGTGCGGCAAATACCTACTTACGTTGCCCTCCATGTAGAAAGTCCAGGCACCCGAGCTTACCCGCGGTGAGTCTTCGGGCACTAATCCTGTAAACTGCGGGAAATACTCTACATCCGGCTGGCGCGTCCCAGCTTCGTAGTCTTTCTGTCGCATCGACTGCGAAGCAATGAATCGCCCGTCATCGTAATAATCCGCAACCAGCATCCGCCAATAGGGATTATCGGGAATGGCCTCCCGCGAAGGGGCATCAATGCGTAGGGCAACGGAATTATCTTCGGTGATTTCGGTTACTTCGCCAAATTCGATCGTTTCGGTAAATCCAGACCTTGCCTGAGCCTGGACTTGAAGAAACGGGATATTCTGATCGAGCTGAAAACGGGGAATTAGGACGAAGATCACCCCAGCAATCGCAAACAGAGCGAAAAATGTCATCAGACCCGCAAACGCCAAACGCGATCGCAGCCCCACCCTTAATCTTCTCGCAAACGCAACCCATGAGAAATCCAGCCAATCCGACTTTTTCAGGAGGCGATCTTTGTCCTCTTCAGCCAGATTCGTGATGAATAAAAATAGCATCGCAACAGGCGTAAAAAGGATAATTTGACCCGCGAACAAAAGGCTCACGGTAAGCACGCCAGTGAGCACCAAAAGGAACATAGACAGCAGCAGTATTTGAAGGTCTTCGCGCCGCGTTCGGAAAGTGCACCCACGGATCAAAAGAATGAATACTACCAAGCGCACGAGTGGCTCCAGAAAACTGGCCCCCGCTATCACGAAGTCGCCGACTGCGAAGAGAACCATCAAACCAGTGAACCCACGCCATGCCGTAGCGGGTATGTTGGGCAAGCCACCTGGCTTGAACATCGCAAATAAGATCAATGCGGAAACGACGAAAATCTGAAGATCTGTAGCCGCACCAAGACTGGATGCCGTCCAGAGGCTTATTAAAGCCAGAACACCACCCAAAAGCCATTTCAGCCGCAGTAGATCGTTATTGGATCGTTCTCCCCACGCACTCATCTCTCAACCAATATTCAACAGCCGTACCTTCTCCCGGCTTGAGGTAAATTTCATTCTCAGCGAGCAGGTCAGGCTGCTGCCACGCCGCCTTTCCTCGCTGAATCAAGGCAAGCTGGTCCATCACCGCATACATATCTCTAGGATGGAAAATGTTTACGGGCTCATCCTCATCAATGCGCACACTGATCAACTCTCCACGCCGATAGAAGTCTTCCGCAACAGAAGCCACTGCACGGACAGCATTCTCAAACATTTCCTTATCGCTCCAAAGCTTCTTGGAACTGGAGAATGCCAGACGCATCCCCTGCCCGCCATCATTATCGAACTGCTTAACCAAAAACTGCTCGCTGCGTGCTGACGCCTTCCAATGGATGCTACGCAGATCGTCACCTTCTTGGTAGATACGCAGCCCCGCCAAATCATCCCCCGCGCCCACCTTATAGCGCTGTCCCTGACCTGCTCTGGGACGCCGTCCGGCTTGCAAGAGTAACCGGTACTCCAGGCGCTCGGGCCAAACAATCGTCTTGTGCGCAATCGGAACGCCAATTGTCTTCTTAAAGAAGCCAAAAGGATACTTGCTTTCGATTCCAGAGACGTTCAGGCAAAGCTCACCCCGCGCCTCCGGGGTAAAACGCCAAGGCATTTCCGCTATGCGCTCCGAGAAGAGAACCCCCCCGTGAGTTAACGGTTTGTAGCGACCAGACTTCCCAAGCCGTACGCGGAACCAAAATGAAAATGTCGGCAGCCATTTCTTCTCATTCTTTACACGCACACTTACGGTGCTTGGCTCAGCCACCCGAAGATGCCTCGGCACATCGAGCATCCAAGAGATCTTCTTGAAATTAAAAAAAGAGAGGAAGCCGCTCATAACTAGGCTGGAGAGAATGAGGGATAAACTCATGAACAAAATATTGCTCGATGTGTTGTAAGCGGCTCCTCCCATAGCCAATGCAATCACCAACAGCGCCCAACCGGAAAAAGTTAGACGCATCCGATAGTATTTCGGCGGGACGATGAAACTTGAAAATACGCGCAGCCAACGCCATCTCCGATTGCGGACCTGATAAGCACCGGCCGGTGAGCGCCACCCTGGACTCTCCGGCGTTACAATTCCAACAGCTTCTGCAACACTGCGTCCCATCAAACAGGTTCGGGAATGGCCTCAAGGATGCGCCCGAGTGTATCCTCGACAAGATGACGCTCCTCCAGCGTATCACTACTTTGACGATGCGTGCTAAGACGGTGCACAAACACCTCCTTGACCACAGACTGCACATCTGAGGGCTTCACGAATCCCCGACCGTGTAGCAAAGCATAAGCTTGAGTAACCCGTTTGAGCGCGATCGCCCCCCGAGTACTGATCCCTGCTCGAAATTCCGCCTCAGTGCGCGTCGCTTGAACAATCGCAAGCATGTAGCGCAATACTGATTCCTCCACAAATATCTGCTCTAAATCCCTCTGCATTGCCGCAATCTCGTCGAGACTCATAATGGTCTCTGCATCAATACTGTCATAACTCAGCTGGGGATTTCGCAAAATCTCCAGCTCGGCATCCTGCTCAGCATAGCCCATGAGCAGACGCATCAGAAAACGATCCATTTGGCTCTCAGGAAGCGGGAACGTACCTTCGAAGTCCACCGGGTTCTGCGTGGCAAAAACCATAAATGGTGCAGGTGTCGCAAACGTTTGGCCATCCATACTGACGCGCCCCCGGTCCATCACTTCCAACAAAGCCGACTGCGTTTTGGGTGTAGCGCGGTTGATTTCATCGGCGAGCACGATGTTTGCGAAGATCGGACCCTTGCGAAATTCAAAAACCTCGTTTTGCCGATTAAATATGGACACGCCGAGCACATCAGAGGGCAAGAGATCGCTGGTGAATTGAATGCGGCCAAAACTCCCCTCAAGAGACCGCGATAGGGCATAAGCCAAGGTCGTCTTACCCACGCCAGGAAGATCTTCAATCAACACATGACCGCCGGCTAGCATGCACACAATTACCTGATCAATAATGCGGTCCTTCCCTCGGACCGTTTTTGACATGTGCTCTCTCAGACGCGCGAGCTGGGTAGCGTAGGTTTCTATCGTGTGCGATTCGGGTGCGAACATTGCCATGGGGTGTTATCAAGCTTTTAAAAAGATTAGTGTAAGCTACAAAGCAATAATCGACACCTACGTTCCCAACTTTTTAGCAAACTCATCGAGTAAATTCAGTCTAACCGCGGAAATCAAAAACACAATCCACAACGAACGCCCCAATCCTTCTCATAAAAAACACAACCCAAGCCACGCTCTATTTTGGACGGAACGGAACCCTAGTGACACTTCTCGGTCCGACTTTCAGATCTACGCACACCATGGATTCACGCACCGCATCACTCCTAGCCTGCCTCGTTTCCCTCGCTTTCGTGGGATGTGAAACGAGTAACCGTTTCATTGTAAATGCGATGAACGCCCCCCAACCCCTCGGCAACACACGCACGTTTTCTTTAGCTGCCGCGGAAGCCGCCCCGGCAGAAGAGTCGCTTATTTTTAAAGAAATGTCTCGCTACATGGAGACTGCCTTACTTGCAGAAGGATTTCGCGCGGCCGCTCCGCGAACTGAACCAGATTTAATCATCGAACTAGATTTCGATGTCAGTGAACCGAAAACCCAAGTATTTGAGCGACAGGAACCTGTTTATATCAACTACCCAGATCGCCACGTCCGCCGTGTCGTCTACGTACGCAATCCAGATGGAAGCAAGACGCGGAAGGTTGTCTATGCATTTCGCCCCGGACGTCGCACCCTCGTAGGCTGGGATGACGAGCTCTACACTAAGACGGTTTATGATAAATACCTCACCATTCGCGCTTATGCCTCAATAACTCAGAGCGATGGTACTGAACGCAGCCAGGAAGTCTGGAATGTGGAAGTGTCCAATACCAACGACAATGGAGATCTCCGCTATTTCCTGCCCCGAATGGTGGCGACCGCCATGCCATATTTTGATGCAGACACGCAACAACTCCAGACCATCGACTTAAAAGATAGCGATCCAGACCTGCTGCTCGTCCTCAGCCAACCTACGATTTAGGATACACCGGCACTCATTGCCCACACACGCTACCCAGCCTCCAGAAAACATCAGCCTAAGATAAAGACGAGCGCTGACATCCCAGGGACCTTGATCGTCAAAGAATCTTCATACCCGTCGCACTCGGATTTGACAGACTGAGCCACGCCCCCATTACCCATGTTGCGGCCGCCGTAGATCGCCGCATCGCTGTTAAATACCTCGAGCCACACACCGTCTTGCGGCACACCAACCTTATAGGCATCGCGGTTGACCGGCGTGAAATTGCAGACCACCAACATCTGGCGCGAGCCTTTGCCGTCGCGCACAAAACTAAGTACTGCATGCTCTTGGTCTTGGCAATTTATCCAGCGGAAGGCCTCTGCATCACTATCACGCTCCGCGAAGTCTGGGTTGTCTAACAGTAAAAAATTGAGATCGCGCAGAGCCTGGCTGATCCCTTCGTGATCCTTATATTGTAGTAAATGCCAGTCGAGTGATGCGTCATAACGCCACTCACCCGATTGGCCAAACTCGCCCCCCATAAAGAGAGTATTCTTACCAGGCCAGGTCCACATTAACGCGTAGAGGAGGCGAAGTTGCTGAGCTTTCTCGGGAATAGAACTAGCAGCCATCTTCCTCAGCATGGACCCTTTCATATGCACCACTTCATCGTGGCTGTAGACTAACATGAAATTCTCAGAATATTGGTAAAGCATCCCAAACGTAAGCCCATTCAGGTGAAAGCCACGGTAGATGGGGTCCCGACCCATGAATTTTAGCGAGTCGTGCATCCATCCCATGTTCCACTTCAAATCAAACCCGAGGCCGTGTTCCTTTGTCGGCCGTGTGATTCCCGTAAAAGAAGTAGACTCCTCAGCGATAGTAATGACCCCTGGGTAAATCTCGTGGACGAGATCGTTCGTCGCGCGCATAAATCGGATCGCTTCGACATTCTCCTGGCCTCCCCATTTATTGGGAATCCACTCGCCTTCTTCACGCCCATAATTGAGATACAGCATCGACGCTACTGCATCCACACGCAGTCCATCGATGTGGAAACGCTCAATCCATGATAGCGCGCTCGCGAGGAGAAAATTATAGACCTCGTTACGGCCATAATTGAAGACCAGTGTCCCCCATTCCTTATGCTGTCCCTGTCTTGGGTCGGCGTGCTCGTAAAGATGCGTGCCATCAAACTCTGCTAGAGCAAACGCATCTTTGGGGAAGTGTCCGGGCACCCAGTCCATAATGACTCCAATTTCATTTTGATGGAGATAATTCACCAAATACATGAAATCCTTGGGCTCGCCAAAACGATGCGTCGGGGCAAAAAAACCAGTAACCTGATAGCCCCAAGAACCATCAAACGGGTGCTCGGCCAACGGCATAAACTCAACATGGGTAAAGCCCATACCTTTGACGTAATCGACGAGTTCCGGAGCCATTTCACGATAGGAAAACGGACGATCCCCATCCTCTACCACACGGCGCCAACTCCCAAAGTGCAGCTCGTAGACATTTATATTCTCCTTCTTCCAGTCGGTCCGTGCACGTTTTTCTAACCAATCCTGATCATCCCAAGCGTAGCCCTTGAGGTCATAAACGATCGAAGCATTATGCGGCGGCGATTCAAAAAACGAGCCATAGGGGTCCGCCTTCAATTGAAAAAACCCATGGGACCCCTTGATCTCATATTTGTATTGTTCCCCTTCGAGCAAACCGGGAATAAACAACTCCCAAACCCCGGAACTGCCCATCCGCCGCATGGGATGATAAAGACCATTCCACTGATTAAAGTTCCCCACCACCGAAACACGTGCTGCGTTGGGTGCCCAAACTCCAAACCGCACACCCGAAATGCCGTCCACCTCCACTAGGTGAGCCCCTAAGACGTCATGAATTTTCAAGTTTTGCCCATCGCTGAACAACTGCAGATCGGACTCATCAATCTGGGGCAGAAATGAGTAGGGATCATAGAACTCACGGATCACGGAATTATCGTGAGATACACTCAAACGATATCTGAAGTCACACACGGCGATCTCAGTGGACAGAACTAATTCGTAAAACCCCGACGCGTGCACCTGCTTCATTGAGACACGCTCCAACACGTCCCCCCCATCAAGCACCACGACCTCGACAGCATTTGAGTCTTTTACAAAGGCCCGAACTATCAACGAAGTATCCTTGCCAGTCGCATGCTGGTGAACACCCAAAACCGCATGCGGCTCAGGATGATCACCGCGCAAGACAGCTAATACCGGATTTGGCAGTATGGGCTTGGGAGAGATTCCAGAAGCAGACGTCACAGCAGGCATAATCGTGACAATTACACCGACCTAAAGCCCTTCAAGTGCATTCGATCACCAAGCTCCAAAAAGAATATCCCTTACAAAATTAATAATTAGAGCGTCATCACCTGTGAGGTTTAAAGCTTGTGGAAAATACTCAGCCTCTATGATGGCATCGTGCTTATACGAGTTTTCCTCACCTGCTGCCTCTTAACCTTTTGCGCACAATGGGCGTGGTCCAATGCGGAACTGACATCGGACGAAGCCCCCACAATGAACACAGACACCGGCGAGTTCATGGCTCGGGGCAATGCTTTACTGAGCGACAAAGACCTACGCTTAGGAGCTGATGAGATTCGTTATGATCCCCGGCGCGGTATTGCATTTGCAAAGGGGAATGTTCAGCTGACGCGCAAAAATCTTCGCCTTTTAGCGGACGAGATATCTTACAATATTCAGACCGAAGTTTTCACCGCTGAGAATTTCCGAGTCGGCCTCCCCCCGATCATCATAGAAGGAAATAAGCTCCAAGGATCCAGCACCTCCATCGTGGTCGTCGATGGCGTATTCTATTATGGCGAACCGGGACCCTTTACCCTGCGTGTGGCAGCCATGAATCTCGAGATCCTCCCAAACTCGGTCTATCGTGTCCGTAATGCACGATTCGCTCTCGGATCCATTCCGTTCATCGGAACAGGATCCTTTTCAAGTGATGTGCGGGGTCGCCCCCTAAGCATCGACGGCACAGCCGGCTATCGATCGCGCCTCGGCCTCTACACACAAACAACGATCACTACCTCAATTTGGGACGGAGTCGATATCGGTGCAAACCTGGACCTCTATACCAGTCGCGGGATTCTAATCGGCCCGGCGGCAAATTACTTTGGCGAATGGGGCGATGCTGAGCACTCGGGGGAACTCTCGACAGGTTGGATCTACGACCTCGGCGACGTCGAAATCTCTGAACTCTATCCAGGAGTCACTCCATCGACCGATCCAGACATCCGAAATCGTGGATTTATCCTTTGGAGAAATAGGACCCGCATCCTGGATTCCTTAGAGGCTGTCGCGGTAGTAAACTATCAGTCCGACGCCGATGCCTTGCGCGATTTTCGGAACGACATTTTCAACGAAAACCAGGACCCGGATAATTATGCGAATATCACCTGGTTCCAAGATCCGTGGGTATTGTCATTATTCACGCGTTTCCGACTCAATGATTTTCAGAATGTAGTCGAGCGCCTTCCAGAAATGAGGGCTGACCTGCCCTGGACGCCATTCTTTGCAACAGATGCCTTACAACGCGCGCATGTCGCAGCAGCCTATTTGAAATGGGATCCCGATCCCGTCGGCGGCCTCTTCCCCCAGCTCGACACACGCACACCGATCACAAACGACGCACCTTTCGAACAAGGACGCATCGATGCTGGCTACGGCCTCCTCTACCCCATTCCCCTTGCCGAAGGCGTGACCTTTACCCCAAAGGCAGCCGCACGGGGATTGGCCTACACCAATACACGCGACGAAGGTAGCAACAGAGATACAGAATATCGTTTTCTCGGAGAGTTGGGTTTTGATGTGAACGCCACCATCTCGGGCGAATGGGACTATGTGAATGAGTATTGGGACATTCATGGCATCCGACATCTGATCATACCCACCATCGAATATAGATATCGCACCGGAGACTCGCTAGATGCCAGTCAGATTCTTCCGGTGGACTTTCGCTTCCAAAACGTCCACAAGCCCCCGACAGACATCTTAGATGAACGGGGTATCGATGTCATCGATCCAGATCATTTCCTTCGCTTGGGCGTTGGAAATACTTGGGCCACACAAACCCAAGAAGGTATCAACCGCACCCTAGCTCGGGCCAATATTTTCTATGACTGGCAACTCGAAGACCAACGTTACCTACAAAACTTCAACGCGGTCTATACCGAGCTATTTTTCTCCCCTGCCGCTTGGATCGAGTTGGATATCTACTCCAAATTCGATGCGGACCAGTCCACACTCGATTCCCTATCATCGCGACTGACCCTGCGATCAGGTGACCTCTGGAGCCTTAGCCTACTGACAGCCTACCTGGACGACGAAATCGAACAGTTTTCCACTATTTTCCGCTACAAATTGTCGGAGCGCTTTTCATTCAATAATCGTCTACGTTACGATGTCCGAAGAAATGGCTATGCCGAGCACAGTTATTCCATAGGCCAGCGACTCGGCAACAATATCCAGATCGAATACGGCGTCCGCTTCGCCAGCCAGTCAGACAGAGAAGATGACTTCGGCATCGCCTTCAGAGCACGGTTTGTGGAGAACTGATAGAAAAAGCAGATGAGTCCGAAGAACTTTCCAGATCTTCAACACTCCCCGAACAAGGACTATGTGATTTTCACAGTGCCAAAGTCTAATCGTGATACAGTCAGGCGAAATATCACATATCTTTAGGCGAAAAATTTGTGCGACCGAGCGTTTGTGTTGGCAAACAAAAGATATTAGATATGACTAACTCTATTGGGAAGACGGGAAACAACAAACTAGACACTCTCTCTGCATCAACAATTTCGCAGAAAGTTGAAGAATTCTTAGAGGACATCTTATCGCATGAGACTTTCCCTAAAAACGATCGAACCTTGCAGGACCAAATCGATACTTATAATCGATCAAGCGATTTAGATACAACGCCTCACAAGATTCTACAAAGCTCAAGGGCGGCATCTCAAAAAACGAAAAAGATCACTGAGATTCCCCCAGAAGGCATTCTCATACATGAACCTGGGAATTACATCGTGGCACTCAGCAATGCAAGTTCCTCAACGCTTAAATGGTCCCCTACTTCAGACGTCGCGGCAGCCATCACCATCGTTGCTAACAATGTAACCCTGGATTTCGGAGGTCATATCCTAGACACAGATATCCAAGACAGCTCCCAGCACTTGGTGGGAATATTCGTATTCGGTGCGTCTAATGTATGTATCAAAAATGGGACACTCACCAATGTCGGGCTTTACGGCATCCAAGCTGAACTCGTCTCATCCTTAAGCATAGAGCAAATCAGCATAAGCGGCTTAGAATACCGCAACCTGAAAATTCGCGGAGCTGCACCAGCGGGCATACGCGTGAACATGGCAAGTGACGTATCTATCACCGGGTGTGCGTTGCAATATTTTTATACCTCGGCAGATAGCTGCTCAGGCTTGATGCTATTAAAGACGATCGGGGGCACCGTAGAAAACTGCACAAGCAGTGATATCTATAACTATGCAGGAGAAGTAGATGGCTTTGGTTATGCAATGTGTTCTGGCATCAAAACAACCAACTGCCATGCCAAACAAATCCAGTCTCATTTTGGAGGAAACATCCGAACAGGTGGACATACAGTCTTAGGCTTTTTGCCCACGCTGTGCGATAGTCTTAGCTTTGATGATTGTTCAGCAAAACAAATTATCGGAAGCTGTGATGATTGCCACGGCATGTCCGTCTTTATCGACACCAACGTAACTGTTAGCCATTTTGTCGCGGATCAGGTGACAGATGGTGTCACTCAATTTAATTCTGGCGCTAAAGCTACGGGCTTAGAAATTTACGGTACTAACATCCAGGTCAGCAATAGCACCGTCTCTAATATAAAAGCGATCAACCCTCAGGACCGATTGAGCACAGGCTTTAGTGTATGGGGAGCGAACATCAGGTTAATCGACTGCCATGCCTACAATGTCTCAGTTCGCAACGATCTAGCAAACCCTGACATATATCTCGGAACTGGCACTGGTTTTGGCTGGGCACCCGACCCGCGGCTTTATCACACAGGAGCCACGAATGTCGTCTATGAAAATTGTTCCGCCAAAAACTGTCAGGTAGCTTTTGACACATGGAACCACATCCGCGGCCAATGGAACAATCCTTCCTACGAAAATTGCGCAATCAATATTCTCGTGGAGCCAGGCGGCACCCGGACCGTTTACGGCAAGCCGTGCACAGAGTGTAACCCAGCCGTCGAGATCTCTGTCAAGAACCAGGCAAAGCATAATACTTACCCGGGTTCTCCCCCTAGTAACACAGCCAATTTCCGTGTTCCCTACCCTACAGCGAATATCAACGGACTGAGCATACCGAGCGCTTTGTCGCGGATAGAAGGGGTCGACTCTCAGTGGTGGTTTTACGTTGGCCTACTCCGCGATAACACCGGAGAGAGCCATTCATTTGAGCTGACCTTTATTGAACCTGGCAATACGCTCGGTGAATCAGGCCTAACAGCAGTCGATTTCGATTTTTCGTTCAAAACCGCCGACAATCACTTCCATGCGACATCCACCTACGGAGGTAACATGCTTCCAGAAATGATCCAGTCAGTGATGAATGTAGTCGGCCTAGGAAGCGTGAAAGCTGAAGATCAAACCTACACGATCGATGTTAAAGGCCTAACGGGCTCAAACATTCAAGTCACCTACGACGCCGCCAAGAGTGTGCCGACCGCTTCTATGTTCACTGGAAAGGTCGGACAACCGGGTGCCGCTTATACTCTTAAAGGCACAGGCAGTACGTGGCTCTGGAAATATCCAGAAACGGGACAAGGAGAAGCAGCTCCTTATTCTTACTCGGTAGACATCGACCTCATTGATGAACGCGGGCTCGTCTCGGAGGGCTTGGGCTCGTATGTCGGAATCGATCCTCTGCATCCTCCAGCCACTCCCAAGAATAGCTCAGTCGAGTATGCTCAGCCGCGCCTGCGCGTGACAAACTGGACTATAACTTTAACTCAAACTCCTGCATCTACCGATTCGGCTCAGGCGCTCGAGGGCTTCGAACCAGAATACAGCTTCACCAACCAACAAGACGCATCGGGGCAAATTTGGTTGGATAGGCAGGCCCTCTTTCAAGCCCCTCAATACCCCACTCAGCCCAAGCTAGCAGCAGTGACAAATGCCCTAGCCGAAATCCAAAAAAATACACCTCCGGCTCAGATACTAGAGGGTTTCAATGCATCTCAGACAAGTCAGAAACAAACCGAGTTCGCAAAACGGATTCAGCAATCCATCTCAACCCACGCGACAAATGCATCGGCAAGCAAACAACTCTACGTAGGATGCTGGTTACCTCTTATTTTAACCGAAGGCACATACGCCGGATCTACCCTCCTCTTCGCTGTATTTTGGAAAAAGGCCAAACCCATAGCGGACTATGATACGGAAACGGATGCTTACCCAAACAGTTTTATGAACCTCTATACCGGGCTTCTCGGCGACAACGCTTATGACCTCTATTCTGCATACACTCAGTCAGATTGCTTGAATCCGGCTCTTGCAGCTAAAGAGCCCACCAAATCGCCGAAACCGAACAACTTCCGCATTCAATTTACCCAACAATTTCAGAGCATTGGCGATCTTCCAGATCCGCAACGATGGGCTAGCGAAATAGAAGTCACAGTCAAAGCGTATTCACAAGCTCGCTACGCGCTCTCTGCCTATGCGAAACGTGCTGATCAAGTCGAGGCTACTGGAATCGATGCCGATCTTACGTTCACCATCAAAGCCTTGAGCCCCTATACCACGACGACGCCCGTATCATCGGACTTCAGTCCGCCCATTTATGAAGGAGCCAGCCTGATCTACTCAGAAAAGGGAACTGAAATTGGCACCGGCTGGATAGAACAAATGGTAGGTGCTCCGGAAAGCTGAATTGCGGCAATCCAGCCCAACCTCCTCTTCGGACCCCTATCCGATACTCAAGGATGCATGGGAGCCTGAGCACGCATACGATGTTCTCGCGGGCTCACCCCGCGAACCCGCTTGAATGCAGAACTCAGTGCAAACGCGCTGCTATAACCGACTCGCTCAGCTATAGTATCCAGGGTCTCATCTGGTTCAGTCAGCAAATCTGCTGCGAGTGCCAAACGCCACTGGGTTAAAAACGCCATCGGCGATTGCCCAACGACATCCTGGAACCGCCTAGCCAATGCAGATCGGGAGACTCCCACCCGAGACGCAAGCGTATTGAGAGTACAAGCTTGGGCGGGGTCTTGATGGATCATCTTCAAAACGCGGCCGATCAAGCGGTCTCCTTTCGCCTCATACCAGGGTAGCGTCGAAGACTCATTACGATCGAACCACTTGCGAACGGTGGCGATGAGTAACATGTCTAACAGACGATCCAGAACGGCCGCCTGGCCCGGGGCATCTCGAGCAATCTCTTCATTGAGCATTGGGATGAGCGGAGACTGCCATTCCTCATGCTTCACCCAAAGAAGGGGCGGTAAAGCTTCTCGAAGCCGATCACTGACATCAGTCATAGACTCATAGCTCGCAATGAGCATGAGTGTGTGCGCCTCAGGGTCATTTCCCCAAGTCCGCGTCCCCAGCATCATTTCATCATAGAGCGAACGTCCATCCGGGGCACGGCAGTCTTGACCCGGAAAAACATAAATCGTCGGTTCAGTGTCCGGATGATCGGAGACGGTATAGCTCCCGGGTGCACGCGTAATTGCTACATCGCCGGGTCCCAGCCAAACAGACTTCCCATTATCGTGCTGGATGTGTGCCTCTCCCCGCACCATCGCGATCACCGTCAACGGCGAATCTGCCTCAATGCGCAAACTCCATGGAGAAGCCAACAAGCCCCGAAGCGTAAAAGCACCACGTGCTCTCGGCCCCTCTAGTAGCCCACTAAACTCATCAAATTTATTCATTTTGGACGCTGACGCATGTAGCTGAGTATCGTGGCTATGTTCAGATCTCCTACACTCTGCTAGCTTAGTGCCATCATGAGTCATTCATCACACAACACATCAATTAAGAAAGGAAAATCCATCCTCGTCATCGGCGCTTCAGCTTTCGACCTCGAGCGCTGCAATCCCACCGGGAATACACAGGAGGTCGTATCGTGAGCACCTGGATACAACTTATCTCCCTCGCCGCACTCACCGGGACCGCACTGATTGGAGGGCTCCTCTATGCCTTCTCAGTATGCGTCATGAGAGCTCTGTCTCGGCTGGAACCCCAAGCAGGCATGCGCGCCATGCAGGAAATCAATCGGGTGATTTTAAATCCGATCTTCCTTCTATCTTTCATCGGAACCGCGCTGCTTTCGCTGGTAATCATCCTTGCCAAAATAATTGGAGTTGGAGACGTCCCCTTCCCCACTTTTTGTGGGGCTCTTTTGTATGTTCTTGGAGCCTTTATTATCACTGCCGCTGGCAACGTTCCCCTGAACAATAAGCTCGATACCATAGACCCAGAATGCAGCACAGATTTCTGGCAAATCTACCTCAAAAAATGGGTCCCGCTCAATCACCTCCGCACCATCGCTTGCACCCTAGCAGTCATCTCATACGGCATTGGATTCATCCAAATTTAATTCGGAAACTTCAAATCACAAACGAGCAATAATGAACCATCAAGAAACAGCCCAAAACTTCATCAGCGAAGCCTTCAATCGAGGAAATCTGACGATCATTCAAGATACCATCCATCCCGATTACCGCTGCAGCTCACCGACAGACACCATGGAAAGTCCCGAAGAGCTCACCGGCTTTATCATCGCTCTGCGTGCGGCATTCCCCGACCTCCATATCGCAGTGACACAGCAACTAGAATCCGGCTCTACCGTGGTCACCCGCATTCGTTTCACAGGCACACACCTCGGCACATTCCTCGACATGCCACCCACTCACCGATCGGTCGACATTGAAGGCTGCATCATCAGCCAATTCAAAGACGGCAAGATCCTCAAAGAATGGGAAATCCTAGATCAACTCACCCTACTCAAACAACTCGGTGCAGCAGCCTAGCCAGCCAGGCCCACTGGCACTAATCCAAAAAACCACAGCTAGATCTTCAAGACTTCGGACCTGCTTCACTAAAAGACAGAAGAACAAGAGATACCGACGGTTCGGAAAAACAAATCTCTGCGTCTCTGCGCGAGACTAAATCCAAGACTCAAAGTAAACACACACGCCTTAGACACCCACGAAGCAATTTTTAAACTCGCGCGGAGACGCAGAGGCGCAGAGGTTTTTCAATATGCACGAGAATGAAATCGGTGATGAAATCATTAGCTCTGCCATTGAGGTTCACAGAGAGCTGGGTCCAGGTTTACTCGAAATCGTCTATGAGGTCGCACTGGCGCATTTATTGGTCTCGAAAGGTATCCAATGCGAAAGGCAGGTTCAGATCCCAATTCAATTTCGCGGCATCCAGTTTGATGAAGGCTTTCGCGCAGACTTGATCGTATCGGACAAAGTCATCGTAGAACTTAAATCAAAGACACAAATAAACGCAGCTGACCGAAAACAAATCCAAACTCAACTGAGGCTCACCAAACTCAAACTAGGCTATCTTCTAAATTTTGGAGAAGCTTTATTGAAAGACGGCATCATAAGAGCCGTAAACGGCCTAGAAGAATAAACCTCAGCGCCTCAGCGCGAGGCTGAACCCCGCATTCAAAGCATACCCATCGCCGTCAACCGGCACGAAGCCAGCTCCTCTCCACGCTCGGAAACGCTCAGGTTTTTTAGTATGCACGAGAATGAAATCATGGGCCTTTAAAAGCAGGTTCACAGTCAGCTACATCTTCAAGATTTCGGAGCTGCTTCACTCAAAGGCAGAGGAACAAGAGCTACCGACGATTCGGAAAAACAAATCTCTGCGTCTCCGCGCCTCTGCGCGAGGCTAAATCCAGCATCACAGGCACATAGCAAATATTGCCAGTCAAAGTTGATGGCGAGTGCCATAACACCCTCACGGAAAGACAGAGGAAAAGAAATTCGCGTTCATTAGCGGATGGATCCAAATGCCAGAAAGTCCAACTAGCCAGTGCCTGCCCGTCGCAACGATCGAAGCGGACTCTTTCCCTGCATTCTGGGCAGAAACAAAAAGCGATGTTGATCGTCTTGGATAGTTGGTGATTTCGGCTGGAGCCAGGAACATTGAGGGCCCCATGTTTTGTCCTGAATATTCGCCAACCTACTATGCTTTGTACTTTGATGATCCTTGCGGAAATCGACTAGAGGTATGTAATAGAATCACTATTAAAATAGAGAGACTCGCCGGACAAAACAAAGCTCACAATGTCGGCTAATGCCGCGATCAGAGCACGTCAGCGTTCGACGGAAAAGAATTTGCACCTCTTAAAACGGTGGCTACCTTTACCATCAATGAGTCCTACGGTCTTCTATCACAGAAACTACCGATTTTTCTTCTTTTCTCGTTAAGAACCACGGATGCATATCCACATCTATGCTCCCTCTGGAGAGGCAAAATTCTGGATTGAGCCATCAATCGAACAAGCTGTAAGCAAAGGCTTTAATTCGAGAGAACTCCGAGAAATCGAAACCCAAATAAAGGAAAAAGAAAATGAAATCAGAAATGAATGGAATCGGCACTTCGGAATCAATTCCTGACATTCAGGTTCAGGGAATCTCCCCGCATGGTTTTTGGCTTTTAACCAAGGAAAGAGAATATTTCTTAGACTTCGAATCATTCCCGTGGTTTAAGGAAGCAAAGATAGACCAGATCTTTAGCGTCAAGCTGTTGAACGGGCACCACCTGTTCTGGAATGAGCTCGATGTAGACTTAGAACTCGATTCTTTGGATGAACCAGAGAGATTCCCTCTAGTATCGAAAACATCCTAAACAATCGAAGGTCGAACAAAAATAAATGAGAAGGCACCACAGAACTGGATTCCTTCTAAGAAATATGTGCTCAAAAAGCAATAATCTCACGCCCACTTCGCTCAAGGCACAGAGGCGCAAAGAAAATGCTGGATGATAGTTGAGTCACAGGCAGTTCAATCGCGGTATGGGTTGGCCAGCAACAGACCAATCATCGGCAATTCTGGGAATCAGTCGAAATATGGATGATTTGAGCTGAATCCTCACGGCATGAAGATAGCAGGAAAAATTAGCGTTAATTCGCGTCCATTAGTGGATAGATCCAAATGCCAGAAACCCAAATAGCTACTACTCAACCGTAGCAATCCCGCCCATCCCTATCCAAGTGGACTCTTCCCCCAAAGACCTCACCCCACTATCTCTTTCCTCGCCCCAATATCGCCCCAATATGCCAAAGTACTTTTAACCACTATCAACCCGCGTACGCGAAGCACACAACCAAGCACATGATGTTCAGCCACTTCCGTCTCACCATCACAACTAACATGAGTCCCCAGGATTATCAGGATGATTCGTTGATATAATACTAACTGTTTAGCAAAATGAGCAACGTCGGATTGGTGATTTTTGATTTAGACGGTACACTTGTTGATAGCGAGAAGCTTTGTAATCAAGCGTTCCTGGATCTTATACCTGAATTAGACCTTACTGTCGATCAGTAGGTTTGTCGTTTTCGTGGATCGAAGCTCTCCGTGATAATGGAAGGACTTTCGCGATTGATAGGCAGACCGCTGCCCAGTGATTTCGAGGCTGATTACAGAATTAGAGTTACAGAGTTATTTGAGTCTGAATTAAGACCGATGCCGAATGCTGACGAGGTCCTCACTAGGCTCGACGTTCCCTATTGTATTGCTTCAAGTGGGCCTCCGAGTAAGATACACAAAGCACTTGAGGTTAGTGGTCTAGGGCGATACTTCGATAACAACGTCTTCAGTTCGTATGATGTTCGATCATGGAAGCCTGAGCCTTGGCTATTTTTGCATGCCGCGCATATTATGGGCTTTTTGCCTGAGTCATGCTGCGTGGTAGAGGATAGCTTACCCGGCATTCAAGGGGCGAACGCCGCCGGAATGAGAGCTTTCTGGTACAATCCACAGGGAGCTGAAGAATTAGGCCTAGATGTAATTACTATTATTAACTCGCTAATATAATACATGACTTTCACCCATGCATCATTCATCCTTTCAGGCATGGAAAAACGAGATGC
>JABSRG010000061.1 GCA_013215165.1 Opitutales bacterium
ATAGACACGATCAACCGCTACAGCCGATCAATACTCACCCCTGATCTCCGCCATCAGGCCTTATGGGATGGCTGTGATTCCAAATAGCTGTTTTCGCTCGGATCGTTGTGGCCTCTTGCAAACGGTGGTAAGGCAAATCACGAATGACTTCGGATTCGTCCACCTGTTCCCATGCCATGAGACGGGCAGGAGCCGTGGCATATAAGTCTTGATCTTCCCGTACCCAGCCCAACGGGATCTCATATTTTTCCGCTTCTGGAAGAGGTATGATGCTCCGCTCATACATAAGTGGCGACCACGCCCATGGAGCTGTCTCTTCAAAATTAGGAAGCGCCTTCATAGTGAGGCCGGCGCTCTTCTTCCATCCAAGGAGGAAAGTATCATACTCAATGGCGATACCAAAGGCTCCAGACAGGCCATTCCAGCCCTGCTTCAAATCAAAAGTATACGTCCCGTGGTTTCCCAAAGGTGTGGCGAGATCCAGCTCGAGGATTTTACCGTTGAGCGCCATCTTACTCCAATGCGAATCCACAACAACAACCTGGTCTTCAGGAGAATAAATCCACGAAACAAACTGACGACTCATAGATCGTTTTCCCCTCCCACGGGCATATCTAAATCTCAGAAAATCTATGTGGTGACTCACAACCGCATAGACATCGCGATCAAAGGCTGATGGGCCCGCCGAAACCAGCTCAGCCGGTTCTAGAGCCTGGTATGTTGGATAGGGCACCGAACGCGCGCGCAGCCTATTCCATGGGGTTTCATAGGGTTCGAGCACGCGCACCTCTCGATCCGCACCCGAATTTATTTCCTCCAGCAGAGCACGTGTGTCACAGATCTCAGCAGGATTTTGAGCAAAACTGAATCCTACCGCCTCAGCCGACCATGCCGTGTGCACGCGCGCTCTCCAGTCACTCGGCGTTGCCAGCGAAATCGACCCATCTGCAAGACCCCCTGCTGCAATAAATCCAGGCTGACCATCCGGCATCGACTGAAAAGACGTCGTTCCATAGAAATTGACCTCCACTCGAATCAAATTGGTACCGTGTGATACGTAGGGAGCTAAGGCGAACGTATCAAACTCTGCAAACTGCGTCACGAACTTCCCAGGCCCGTAGGCAACAAATTGCTCGTTGACGAACAAACGATACCGCGTGTCAGCAAAGAGATGTATGGTCAGATCCAGATCTTCCCCAAGAGTCACCTCACGAAAAAAGCTCACATACTGGTTCCGCGCCGCGCCATGGCCCGCCGCCCATATAAATTCCGACGATGAGAAAAGGGGGTCGATCTGGGTATCACTAATCATTGCGGATACAGCATGAGCACACCGAACTCCGGTGCACATGAATTTTTGATAAAACCGTTAATCAGATAAACTGCGTCGAGCTTTTGAAGCGTATTACGTGGTTTTGAAATCGGCTTCAACAGGGTCTCGCCAATACCACTCCGTCCGCAAACTCAATTGTCACAGACGATGGCTTCTCGACTTTCGCTTCAATGATACCCTCTGCAGTGCGCGTCCACTGAATACGGATTTGACCGTCCTGACGAGGGAGCACTGCCGATATAGAATCAATGGTTGTCGTTTTTGGATCCAGAATCAAATGATTAGGCCTACCCGCTTCAACAAGCCTAAGACCTATAATAAAACGATGAATATAAATCCCCGCAGCCCCACTCCAGCTGTGAGAACAACTGCCCACACCTCTGTAGGCACGCCCAAAGCATTCGTTCAAAGTGGGCTTACCCAAGCTGCGCAGAAAGCCGTAGTGTTGCCTAATCATCAACTCCACTAAATCCCCGCGCCCCATCTTAGCGAGTGCTGGATAAAGATAGCTTTGGAAGTATAGCTCCAGATAAGGCTTCTCGTCTCGGATACCACGCTCGAAGTTTGAACGAAGATACGGTTCCAAAAACCCCAAGATACGTCCGCTAGGGCCCAAGCCAAAAGCGAGTGCTAAAACATTGCCATGAATGGGCAAGCTAGCGTCGTCTTCAGCTTGATTGAACCTGCCCAATTCCTCGTTCCAGAGAACACGTAACAGGGCTTCCGAAGTAGCCTTAACTTGGTCTGAGAAAAATCTAGCAAGATCATGCTTTTCCAGGAGCTCTGCCATCTGAACTGTGGCCTTCAATGCTTCCAGGCGAAACATGTTGACCGTTAAATGACTTTTACCCTGCTTTTGTTTTCCATCTTTCCCCCAATCAATAGAACATCTGGAGAGGCGCTCTGCACTAAGATCGAGCAACCCCTTTGAATTCATCAACCAAGCTGGACTCTCCCAGAGTCTCAACACCCGATCCCACATTTCCTCAACCAAACTAAGGTCCCCAGTATACATCCAGTAGTCCCTGAGCCCAATGACCCAGATAAGCGTATAATCTTCATGGTCGTCACGAAGCCAGGCTGGAATAACCGAAGGTAATTTACCTTTCATCTCACCGTCCACATGCTGTCCTTCGCCAAACATTTGAAATGTGCGCCGGGCCAGCGAAAAATCCGCTGAAACCTGCTCGTGTAAATGCAAATTGACTAGGCTATCTCCAACGTAGGTGCCGCGCTCCCGCCATGGGCAATCGGAATAAGCGTCATCAGTGCCCGCCTCCAGAGTGTGCAGACTCTTATCCCATGCCCAATCAAAGTCAGCATCGCCGGAAGAAAATTGCGCCACCCGAGCCTCATTTAAAAGCACCTGACGTGACAGCATGCGTATACTGTGCAGGCTTAAATCTGCAGTTCCCGCCGCGCGTATCACCACCTCGACCCAAATACCACCCCGTGGATTACCTAAAGTAATAGTTTGTCGCCCTCCTCTGAGAACAAAACGATCCACGGAATGCACCATCGGATTTGAATTATACAAGTGCACACCGCCATCTGGGTGGGGCCAATCGTCATACCCTATCTCCAGAATAGAACCCGCCGGCGCCTCTACCTCGATCTCAGGAATGGCATAGAACTGTTCTTTGAAATCAAAATTCCAAATACCTGTTTTCGCTCGAATCGTTGTAGCCTCCTGGAAACGGTGATAAGGCAGATCACGAATTACTTTGGAGTCTTCCATCCGTTCCCATGCCATAAGACGAGCAGGAGCCGTGGCATATAAGTCCTGATCCTCCCGCACCCAGCCCAATGGGATCTCATATTTCTCCGCTTCTGGGAGAGGGATGATACTCAACTCATACATAAGTGGCGACCATGCCCAGGGAGCCGTTTCTTCAAAATTAGGAAGCGCCTTCATAGTGAGGCCTGCGCTCTTCTGCCATCCCAGGAGGAAAGTATCATACTCAATGACGATGCCAAAAGCCCCAGACAGCCCGTTCCAGCCCTGCTTCAAATCAAAAGTATACGTCCCATGGTTTCCCAAAGGTGTGGCGAGATCCAGCTCAAGGATTTGACCGTTGAGCGCCATCTTACTCCAGTGCGAATCGACGACGACCACCTGGTCTTCAGGAGAATAAATCCAAGAAACAAACTGACGATACATGATTCGTTTATTCTTCCCACGGGCGTATTTGATTTTCAGAAAATCTATGTGGTGACTCGCCACCGCATAAACGTCGCGATCAAAGGCTGATGGGCCCGCCGAAGCCAACTCAGCCGGTTCTACAGCCTGGTATGTTGGATATGGCACCGAACGCGCACGTAGTGTATCCCACGGGGTTTCATAGGGTTCGAGTACGCGCACTTCTCGATCGGCACCCGAATCTATTTCATCTAGCAGAACATGTGTGTCACAGATCTCAGCAGGATTTTGAGCAAAACTGAATGCTACCGCCTCGGCTGACCATGCCGCGTGCACACGCGCTCTCCAGTCACCTGGAGTCGCCAGCGAAATCGATCCATCAGCGAGCCCGCCTGCTGCAATAAATCCAGGCTGACCATCCGGCATCGACTGAAAAGACGCCGTCCCATAGAAATTGACCTCCACTCGAATCAGGTTGGCACCGCGTGATAATTGGGGGGCTAAGCCGAAAGTATCAAACTCCGCAAACTGCGTCACAAACTTCCCAGGCCCGTAACCAACAAATTGCTCGTTTACAAACAAACGATACCGCGTGTCAGCAAAAAGATGTATAGTCAGCTCCAAATCCTCCCCGAGAGTCACTTCCCGGAAAAAGCTCACATACTGATTCCTCGCCGCGCCATGGTCCGCCGCCCATATAAATTTTGAAGATGAGAAAAGAGGATCGATCTGGATATCACTAATCATTGGCAAACAGCATGAACGCACCGAGACCCGGTGCACATGATTATTTGCTGAAACCGTTGATAAGCTAAAAAGCGTCACGCTGTCGAAGCGTTTTACGTAGTTTTGAAATCAGCTTTAACAGGGCCTTTCCGATACTACTAAACATCCAAGCTTTGCCGAAAAACTGATTTTGAGCTCAGATTAGAAGCGTAGAGTGATGGCGACAGCCATTGCTTGACTTGAACTTTGATCCGCACGAAGGCAATCGCTCTCGCGATCACCCTACTAAACCTCAGTATGCCCCGCTCTTCTGGTCACACCCGTTCCCCAATTCTTTATAGATATAATCTTCCATCTCAAACCGGAATCTAGGGCATAACAAATTCAGTGGAAGTAAAAACCCGGCAGGACTGAATATCTCTATTCACTTCCGAGGCTTCAGTAAGAAATCTACACGATGCAACAGGGCGCTGAGTACATCAGCCAGATCGGCACGGCCCGAGATTTGAATATCTTCTTTCGCAACTGCCGCAGCAGAAATCGATTGATTATGGACCGCGGCAAAAGCTGTCGAGAGGTCACGGAAACGGATAGAAACAGCCGGAAAGTCTGAAGTTTTAAAATCGACCTGACCAGAGCCAAAGAGCTTTGCTTTCAACCAAGGCTTTGATTCCCCTGCCAGACCAAAAGAGAAGGTCTCGCCGATCAACGGCTGCGACCGAGCAGCAGACGCTGAATCGTGATCGCGAAGCACACTCAGGCCTCTCCAACCGGTTTCAATATTCAGCCGAATATGTCTTTCAATTTCAGAATCGCTCTTCAGCTGCTCAAGTTCATCAGCCAGGAGAAACCGTTGAACCTTAGGGGCGGTAGCCGCAAATGAGAAGAGCTGTAGCGGCGTTCGCAAAGCCAGACCTAGCGAGAAAGAGACTGATCCACGCTCTAAAAAACCCAAAAATTTAGCGTCTGAGCTAAAACTCAGATTGAGCGGCTTAACGGCCTCCGCGCCTAGGTGAGCAGAACCTACGGGCGTCTTAACTCGAACAGAAAGAGAGCGCCTCGAAAAATCAGACCAAGCACTCAAAAGCCCTGGTAATCCCGCATGCAGGCCCAACAGAACGCGCAACCGCTGCTCAGCCTCGGGGGAGGTAATCATCGCTTGTCTCGTCGGCGAGATCGCGGAGACGCTTTAAGATTTGGACAGGACTCGATTTTGGACGAATCGACTCCATAGTCTTACGAGCCTTCCTCAACTCTTCCGGTTTCTCAATCCAACGTCGCACGCGGTTAGGCAGGCTCCGGGGACGCCCCACCGGGCGGGGCCAACTAAAATTCCGGATAAAATATTCTACCGTGATCAGTTCCTGAGGCATGATGCCTCCGACGGTGTTAAATATGATGGGACAACCACACATGATCGCCTCACTGGTCGTCCCAGTGCCCGGACGCAAGACAGCGGCCGAGGCCACTTGAAGTAATAAGTGTATACGATCGTAATAGCCTATAGTGCGCACCGTCCACTCGCGATGCTCAGCAGCCCAGATCAACACATCCTTAAATGTATCATGGTCGCGTCCACACATCGCTACGACCTGGGGCCGGAGTTCGGCTTTTTCAAGCTGTTCGAGAAATTTAATGTGGTTGTTTGCACCGTTCTCACCCGTCGCCAAAACGAGGATAAACTTATTGGGATCTAAACGCAGGCGGTTCACGATAAAATCATGCCGCTCTTTTTTTGACATCGGCTTTTGATAGAACTGGGGCTTGAGCAGAAAGCCTCCGGTCCAATTTTTATCCTGAGAAACACCAATACGCTCGGCACCACGACCCGTTTCACGAACCGCACCGATAAAGAGGTCTACCTCTGGATTCACCCAATGCTTGCTGAACCCATAGGTATCAAACAATTCGCCACAATATGTCACAAAGCGACAGCTGTCTTTACCTGTCACTTCCTTAGCGAGATCGAAAAAACCATGGTTCAAGTGTGCATGCGTACTCACGATAACGGAGGGATGGATCTCCCGAACGATTTCCTGAAATCCCTTGCCTCCAATAATGCTGCGAGCCCGACGCACCGGACTAAACCATTCCAGGTAATTAAAGTAGATATGATGAAGAAAGGGAAAAAATCGTTGAATCCAGTTGTAGAGCCAGACTCCAAAACGGTAGACCTGACTCGTGGTCTCCAAGGCTTGGTGAATGGTTACGTCTAGGCCGAGGTGCTTCCCACCATCGCAGGATTCTGCCCACGTCTTTAGGGCTTTGGCGCGCATGTCATGGCCACCGCCTGTGCTGGACGAGAGCACCAACACCTTTTGAGTTTTAGCAGAAGAAGACCTGTTCTCGGTCATAGCGCGAATAGATCAGGAACAACGTCCGTCGTTTCGCGCCAGTCGGCGGTTAACAAGAGGAAACTGAGCAGGGAGAATTCTTCTTTCCACAATGCACTAAAAGTGTCCTATCTCAGAAACTCAACGCTTTTGTCATACGTTCGATCAAGCCTTGGAAAGAGCCATTAGAGAAAAATACGATCAAACGCTTTCCTGGCGCACCCGCAAATGCCTCAGGGAGCTCGTTTTGAAATCGCTCCCAATCGCTCCAAGCACAGCCATGCTGAACCGCTCCAGCCAAAGCATCGGCATCGAGTCGATTCTCGGGCGGGATACGTTCGGCACGAAAAATCGGAGCTACATCCAGGCGATCAGCCAAAGAGAAAGCTGCCTCAAACTCAGCTTGAAATCGACGCGTCACCGTAGTGTTACTCCGCGGTTCAAAAGCCGCCCAGATCTGGCTGTCTGGAAATCGCTCGCGCAAAGAAGCAAGACTCGCTTCAACAGCACTGGGATGGTGGCCAAAATCCTCAAAAACCCGAACCTCATCCTCGTCGAAACGCAGCTCCATACGACGCTTTACCCCGCGGAACTGAGATAGAGTAGATAAAGCTTGGGTCCACGATACGCCATCCGCCGCCACCCGATCCACGCCGACCGCAGCCATGACTGCATTGCGCGCATTGAACAAACCATTGAGGCTCAGATTACAGCTCAGCCTTTCCTTTCCATCACTCACAATAAAACATGAGCCTCTCGGAGAATCCTCAAAGTCTTGGATCTGGAAATCGTTCCCGTCCCCGACGCCCACAGTCAGCACGGTGCAAAAAGCTGAATCAGCCAGTTCACGACAAGAAGCATCGTCGCCGTTGATCAGAAGAGTCCCCTCGCGCGGAATCAAGCGTACCGCATGACGAAAGGAGCGCAGATAGTCGGCTAAATCGTGAAAAATATCTCCGTGATCAAACTCCAGATTTCCGATCACAAAAACCTCAGAGAAATAATGCTGAAATTTACTGCGCTTATCAAAAATAGCCGAGTCATACTCATCCCCCTCGATCACAAACGGCTGCGCCTCATCGCCATAGTCTGTCCCCGTTTCTAAATCATAAAGCACACCGCCAACAAGATAACCTGCTTCGATCCCAAGAGACTTGAACGCAAAAGCAGCCGCGGCGGTAGTCGTCGTCTTACCATGCGTCCCCGCGATCACCAGACGCGGACGCTTCCCAAGAAGAAAGCGCGCGATCACCTGAGGCAGAGAGACAAACTCGATTCCACGGTGACTCAGTAAATACTCCAGCTGCTCATTATCCCGCGAAGCCGCATTACCCACGACCACAAGATCGGGTTTCCAACCAAGCATTTCCTCCGAGCTAAAGCCCTCAAATACGTCGATTTCACTCGAACCCAGGACGGTAGACATCGGCGGATACACACCCGCATCCGACCCGGCTACCTCATGCCCCAAACGCCGTAGGCAGCAGGCCACATTCCCCATAGCCGCGCCACAAATCCCAATAAAAAAGATCCTCATGCCCAAAAGAAACTATCCAGAAATGGGTCAGATTTCGCGCCAATGATATGTTGAGAAGCAGCCCAAAGTCAGATCACGGATAGGTATTAGAAACTGATCTTTAGGCAATCATACATTTTGCGACAGGACTAAGAAGCTATATTCTCAGGCGCTTCTTCCATACTCAGCTCGCAGCGCACGAATAGACCCTATGCGCGTCAGCAAAGCGTCCAGCAGAAAAACAACTAAGGCTGCTATCATCAACGGGGTATCAAGCTCCATCCATTGTGAACGCTGGATGGGTTGCCACGCTTCATCCAGTCGAAGTCGTTCATGTCCTTCTGTTTGATCACTCAATTGCGCCAAGCGTTTTGGCCCTCGCGAATCGCGCGCCCATTCTGCGTCCATACTAGCGGTCACGGGACTCAGCGGAAGTATCGTGTCTTCGACTGCGACCACGCCCGAGAGCGTCTTTCCCGCTTCTACAGGTATCCGCACCCGCATGCGCCCCCTTTCCAGACGCGTCCAGGTATGTTCTTGAATCAGGACCTCGCCCGCCTCCTTCGTCTGAATAACCGGAGGCTGCTGGTCGATGCGGCGCGCCCACTCCACGTCGTAATGCAGGTCAATAAGCCAGTCATTACCATCGAGCCGACTGCGCAGCAACACGCCGTCCAGATGCGATTGTCCGATCAACCAGCGCGCTGTAGTTACCAACATTTCCCCCGCTTGAGGCCACTGCCGATTAAAGGCTCCGTCTTCACCAGAGAAGGAAAATGTGAGCGCTGCTGAACGACCACTGCCGATATTCCAAAACGCGAGTAAAGGCACGTCTGACTCATCACCGGAACGAGCTGCACTCGAAGCCCCATCGCGAACATAGCTCAAGTTGTAGCCATAAATCAGCTCAGGCCATTGGATATCAGACTGTGCCAATTCGAACCATCCAGCACTCGCTACAAGCGGCGTGTATTCTTCGACAAACGCAGAACGGGCTACTGCCACCGTCTCTTGGGAAAAAATCGCAGGTAACGAGCTAGGCTGCTCACTGAAAAAGATCCGACCCTCACCTCGAATGGCAATGTCTTTCAAAAATGCCGCATCCGCATCCGCATCCGTATCGCGGCCGAGCGCGATCACACTGATTGTCGTTTTGCCCGCGCGCATTTCCGAAATCAGGTTTTTATAGTCTCCCGGCTGTTCCGAGTCCGCAGCGTCGGAGAACGAGATCACATGGCGCTGACCCGCCGTGCTCTTTTGAAGTGATTGCCAAGCGGCAGCGAGTCCTTCGTAAACAAAAATACCCCCACCGCCCGCAGCCACGCTTGCAGCTCGCTGAATTATTTCAGATCGATGGCGTCCCACCTGCGTCAACGGCACCACCATATCCGGTGTGCTATCGACGGCAAAGATGCTGATCGCATCGTAATCACTAAGTAAATCGACCGCGGCAGCAGATCCGCTGTTGGCCAAATCCATTTTGCTCATCCCATTGCCCACAGACGCACCCATACTGCCCGAACGGTCCAAAACAATCGACATGGCCACGGCTAGGCGCTTGTGGTCCTCACGCGTTTCCATGGATACAGGCAACACCTCATCCAGGGGCGATTCAAAATAGCCGCCGGTGCCAAAACTGCGCCGACCCCCAATCATGAGCAGTCCACCTCCCTGCTTTTGCACCCAGGCGTTGAGCTCATTCATGAACGACTCCCCTAAGGTAGAGGCACCGATATTGTTGAGAATTACCAGACGATAGCCGGCCAGTTTAGCTGGTTCAGGAACTGACTGTGGGCTGGCCACGTCTACCGGAAAATCGAGCCCTTCCAGAAGAATAGCCACCGGATCATTCTCAAAAGACGTTAACAGTAGCACACGCGGCGGCGAGTCCACCCGCATCCAGAATGATCGTTCATTATTGCCAAGAGTAGGGTCGTCTGGGCTGTTCACACGGAGCTGATATCGAAACACCCCTCCCTGAGACGGACGATCTGCTACCCGTAAGGATACGCGGCCATCACGAATAACTTCACTACCTGCAGCAATGACAGTGTCGTCACGGCGAAACTCGTAATCAAACATGCTGCCTTCAGGCCCATTGACACTCCCCGATATGATGACCGCCTCACGGCTTTGAAGTGACTGCGGTCCATCCAGCGAAACAACCGCTAAGTCATCAACGGTCGCCGCACGAGCGAAACGAAAGTCAACGGGTATGCCGCGCTCAACAAAGGGTTGGATCAAATCTGAAGGATTATCCGTCGCATACCCGTCCGAGATAATCAGAACCCGGTGAGCATCATCAGGATTACTGCGAAATAGAACCTGCTGAAGAGCTGCACGCAAACGCGTCTCACTCCCGGCTTCTTCGGGAAATATGGCTGGCTCCAAACCCCGTTCGATAATGCGCTGACCGTAATCAATGATATGCAAATGCGCATCGCGGGGCTGCGCTCCTTCGATGATATCCAACCATTCGTCATCGTTACGCGCAGTGACGTCTCGAATGGAGTCGGACTTATCCATCAAGACCCAAAGATGAAGAGCCCCACTTGGCATGCGCAGACTCAAGCCCGTCCAGATAAGCGTCAACAGGAGGAGAAGGACGAGACGGGAGGGCCGGCGCAGGCGTAGCGAAGGAAAACGCCAACCGAGCACCGCAACGACTGCGGTGAACAAAAACCATTCGGGGTAGTCAAAGCGCATCATCAATTCGGATCTCGATGGATCAGCCACCAGGAGAGTAAAAGCAGGCCGAGAATCACCCCAGGCAATAGACGCCAACCCGCTAAATTGCCTGCTTCTGTCTCCACCTGCGATTGCCAATCAATTGGAAATGATGGACTCGAAGCGGACTGACTTAGATCTAGTTCGGGGATCTCGAAGAACTGACTCGCTCCAGAGTGCACGACCTCATTTCCAGAACGGACCACAAAATGAGCGGGCAGGCTCGGTGCCCGATAAGGTGAGGCATCTTTAGAAAGATGCGACCCGTCAACGGAAGATACTTCGATCACGGGGCGCTCTGTGGTCCGAGCCAATGGGAGCGACTCACCCGTTAGATAGTTTCCCGATCGCACAAGTCCATGATCGATAGCCAATTGATCTAAGAAGCGCACCAAAAGTAGCAATGAGCCCGGATGCTGATCCATATTTGAGAAGGCAAGAGACCAGTTAAATTGTAGCAGACTCTTGGGATAAGGGCTGTGAAGCACCACGGAATCTGCACCCATTCGAAAGAGCGAAGTAGCTGTGCCATCAACCTCAAGAGTCGATGCGCCAAATCGGGCTATGAGCCCGCCGAGACTCAGATCTTGAGTCAGGGCGTGAGCCTCACGGATAAACGGGCCGCGGCTCCAATCCGAACTCAATGCACTATCCAGCGGCGGTAGGAATTGAACCCGAGCACGCGCATTTTCGGCAACGGCTACATCGGTAATCCAAAGTAAAGCGTTATGTGTTTCGGCGGCTACCAATTCTGGAAAACCGACCGCTATACTCTTCCAAACTTCCAAATTAGGCTCACTTAAGCTGAGGCGAGTAGAAATGGGGTCGCGTAGCGGCAGTGCAACGGGACAGACATTATCAATACTCAGGACATCTTCCGAAAGATGGATGCGCGGCATCTCCGCTTCCATCGGAATTTGCCCGCGGAGACGCATCGTGCCACCCGCGGGAATCGAAATGTCCCGCCGCGTCGTTTCTACACCATCGACCTCCATCCACCATGTGCGCTCAGTCGGTTCTGAGCCGAAATTTTTCACAAGCGCTTCCCAGACGCCCGAAGGCTCCACGTCGAGAGAAACAAAGCCGACATTCCCCAACGGGACACCCACAGCCAAGCGATCCACACCCTCTGCCATCTCAACATCGATGCGATCCGTAACAAAGATCACCTGACCATCCCGGCCAACCCACTGGCGTGCAACTTCGAGCATGTCTACCGGTTGATGGTTTGCACGATTTGGATGCCAATCCTCTACTAAAACCGAAAGGGCAGATCGCCTGTCGGCAGCAAAACCCAGAGCACCCCCCTCAGGATTGGAGGCGAATAAGCCGATTTCCTTTGGTATCAAACAAGGTAGCCCATCCAGTAGATCCGTTACGCCCTGTTTCGCTTCAACGCGATAAGCCCCCATCGAGGCGGAGGTGTCCATCACTAAGGCGACTCTTATCCGCTGGTTCTCAGCCACAATCTGGGGCTCGGAAATCCACAATACTGCCAACAAAACGATCAAGCATTGCAGCCAAAACGGGAGCGACTGCTCAAATTTCGTCCACCGCGCCCCCTTCTGAGTCACACGTTCCGGCTCCTGAATGAGAAACAGAGTAGACACCTGTACACGCCTAGCTTGACGGCGAAAAAAATGAATCGCCACCAATACCGGGAGTGCACTCAAGGCCCATAAGCCCAAGGGGTTCTGAAGGAAAAGTGAGGACACAATCGAGTAGAGGCTGTTGGGTAAAAATCAGGCAGGATCGAGTAGGGCTGTAGGCGCAAATAGGCGAGCAAGGGATTGTTCAAGGGGATGGGCCGTAGAGACCCGAACCAGTTGCCCGCCGCGGCGCTCCTGTTCGATCTGCCAAGCGCGGAAGTGCGCATCATAGCGCTCCCGGTAGCGCCTCCAAAAAGTGTGATCACATTAATGCGTCGCCAGCTTCCCACCCTCGCAGTCTTCAAACTCGACATTACCCTCACACCCCGGATCGGCCTCCTGCGGACACTCGGGCACGAGCCAAGCCGTAGACTCCGAGCCTCGTGCAGCGAGATCGAGGGGACCCGCTGGACTCCCTGGAAACAACAGATCACTGATAATCACGCGCAGTGACTGATTTTGCCAAGGCACACGACGCAGTGCCCCTAGTCCAGTCCCATCCGTTTCAATCGCTTCAAAAGCCTTTTGCGGTTCTTGCCAGCGAGTTTGCTGAAGATCCTCTCCGCTGAGAAGATACCCAGAAACCTGTGAGCCTGCTTTGTCACCGAGCGCACCAAACAAGGCCCAGAGCTTAGCAGCCAGCTCCCATTTCTCGGCAATCCAAGTCATCGATTTGGAAACATCGAGGACCAGGTCAAGCTTGGGAGCCGCCTCGTGGTGGAATAGCTTCACCATCAGCTGATCCGTCCGCCCAAAGACACGCCAATTAATGTGCCGCACACTGTCGCCCTGTGAGAACACGCGCTGATCTAAATACTCCGTCGAACTCCCCGCACGTTGGTCTTGAAACGATCCATTCCGCTCCAGTCTACGCCGCCCAAACTGGCCAATCCGCCAGACACGAGACAGCTCAATACCCCAGGGCACCGCCGATTCGAAGACGTCAACTGGCTTGGATACGGGCATGATCAACGGACAATCGCTCCTCTTCCTGTTTTAGCCGACCGATCTGCCGAAGGGCCAGCCACAGGCAAAGCATGGATGTAATGATGAACTGCGTCACTGCAAAAGGGGTGCCTGCGGATATAGGCCCTCCATCTAGGCATGAAGCAATGAATACGAACGGCACCCAGGACATCATCGCCTCGTAGTTTCCACCACGACTGGTCTCATTGACAATAACCGTCGCCACCAGGATCACGACGTTGACCAGAGAGACAATCACACAGGACATTAAGAATGACATACTACGCTTGCCCTTGATATCCACCCCTGCCCGTAGCAAATGAGCCCACTGCAATGCACCGCAGACTCCCACCATCGCGGTCAGAGGTAAGAGTTTCATCAAATCCTTATTACTAATAAAAGGAACTGCCCCTGCCACTGCGAAATAGGCTAAAATCACATAAAGGTAACCATAGCCCGAGCCGGGATAGTCTGCTATTCTGCGGAAGATCGAAAGTTTCCCCGGCCCTGCCCTCGACTTGAGGATCATCTCAGAAGGCAGATGAGACATCTCAGAAAAAACCCGATAGACAACAGCCGGTAATAACGCAAGCGAAAGCACGGCTACCATATCGGCGGATATCGAACTCACCGCCGCATACAGCGTCATGACTAACAGCACTGCACCCGAAAAACGGACAGGTAAAGATCGACGCTCTGGAGGGGATGCCAGGGAATTAGCAGCCGCAGACAAAAAGAAAACTACCGCCATGCATCCGAATAGAATGAAACCGACCCAATCACCTGAGGAAGGTCAAAAGACGCCTGTAAACCCAACGATGCTAGAGACAGCATAGAGAGCTAGTATCCCAAAAATGACCGATACACCCACAGTCTTTCCCTTCTTGTTTGTCAGGGCAGATACCAACATTAGAGCGCTCAAAACCAACCCACCCAGGGCCATGAACGATAAGATCTGCAGGCCCATAACCAAACTATAGTCACCCAGTAAATAGCGTAGCGCCAGGTAAGGAATAGACAGAGAAAAATAGAAAAAAGCATAGAACACCGAGACCAGCCAGCGCCCCATAACGAAGTCCCATGCACTCAATTGTGTCAGGCGAATGAGATCCATTTGTTCCGCCTTTACGTCTTCGTTCACACTTGAGACCGGAGCGTTGGGAACGACCAATAGAAAGTAGACGCCGATAATGAAAACAGCGAATTCCCAAGCCCCCGAGTCCACAAAACCCCGACGCGCATACTCGGTCACGACAAAAAGCATGATAAGACTCAGCAGCACCAAAAACACCGTTACCGGCAAAACGAACGAGCGCGACTTCAGACTCTGACGCAGCTCTTTCACCAGACTCGGGTGAAAGAAGTCAGGTGCCCGTGCTATGGGGATCGACTGTGATGGTGAGTTTGCTTGAGCCATGAAGAGAAATAAGGACAGATCTATAAAGAAAGGCGTCTTGGATTAGCGCATGTGCATGGCGGGATGGGTGCGTCGCCCGAGATGTTCCGATGCGGAATAGAGGGTCGCCCTCACCATGAGTGCCCCTGCGATTAACCAAGCAATCGCGGACGCGATTTCGGACTGAGTCACTGTAACCGACGACATTCCGCCCATAAGGCCCATTCCGATCAACCCCAATATGCCACCGACGATGCTCACGAAGATACTGTATCCAATAAAGACCACCAGCCTCTCCCCAAAGCCGTTCTTCAAAGCCATCAAAACCGCCAGACCGATGTAGCCAGCAGTGGTCGCGGCCGTCTGGATACAGCTGACGAGATGTATCACGAGGTCGAAACCCTCTAGGAAATATAGGACCACACGGACAGGCAGTGACACACAGAAATATAACAAATATATGGAAAACACACTCTGCCACACCCCGCGACAGATCTTCTGATCACTGATTGGGGATACGATGAGTAAATCCAGCGATTCACGCTTGAGCTCCTGTCGGAGAAACAGAAAAGCAGCGATGCACAGTGGATAGATAAGCAACCCGTCTATCATCAATAGCAACATCTCCGAACCACCCCAATATAAGGACTCCATTCCCCCCGGAGTAGCTAAACTAGCTAAAATGAACAGGAGCGCCAGAACCAGCAGACCGTTGAAAATAAGCGAGAACACCCAGCCATTCAGGACTCTGCGCAGACCCTTTACTGTCATGGGGTTGAGCCAATCGGCTCGGGCCTCAGTATGCTGGTAAAGCGCCGTGTTCATTGCTGGTTTAGCGTGTCGATAAAGACATCTTCGAGCTTCCTGCGACGCTGCTCAAAGTGGTAAATAGGAAAACCTTGTTCGACTAGGTTTTTGAGTATTTCAGCCCGCTCAGCGTGCTCCATCCGGGGACCCCGCATAACAAATCCATCCTTGAGCGTCTCATGCAGAGAAAAACCTGTGTGGCGTTGTTGTAGGTAGGCCGCGGCCTCTTCATTCAGGGATTCCAGACGAATCTCGATATCCGAGTACTCTGTCTCGGCCTCATCATCCAAGGAATCCGCCGATCCAGAACGGATGATTTTACCTTTATCGATAAAGAGTAACGCATCGCACATTTCCGATAGCTCGGAGAGGATATGCGAACTGATCAAAATCGTCTTTCCCCGCTGGGACAGAATACGCACCAGATTTTTAAATTCGATACGTGCCTTGGGATCCAAGCCAGCTGCGGGCTCATCTAAAATCAGCACCTTAGGATCGTGGAGGAGCGTACGACCGAGACACAGGCGCTGCGCTTGTCCCTTCGATAGCCCCGTCATCGGGCGATCCACGAGAGGACCCAGCTCCGTGAAATCGACCACATCTTGCACACGCTTCTCCCGTTCAGCACCGGCATATCCATAGGCACGTGCGAAAAAATCGAGATACTCCAAGCAAGAGGTGTTTTTGTAAGTCCCGTAGGCGTCCGGCATCCAACCGATACGCTTGCGGACTTCAGAGGATTGTAAGTGAACACTATAGCCACAGACAAAGGCCTGACCCGCACTGGAGCTGTCTAGGGTAGCCAAAATCCGCATCGTCGTGGTTTTCCCAGCCCCATTCGCTCCGATAAACCCCACAACTTGCCCAGGGAGAATTTCGAAGCTGACTCCGTCCAAAGCCTGAACACCACCGAATCGTTTGCGGAGCTGGTTCACTTGAACTGCTGGACCGGCATCCATGATCGTCTCTGATGTTGAAGGGTTCATGGCAACACGGGCTTTCCGTAAAGCACGGCGTAAGACTCTTTCTCTTTCAAATTACTCAGCTCTAGGCGCGGCACCTCAGAAATAGGCTCGACCAGTGCCACAAAACGGTCCTCGTCTCCAGGTTTGAGGAGTCTATCGAGAATCGCCGATACATCGGAGTTCCCATTCGATTCTCTCAGCGCGGCAGATCTGAATCGCCTCAACTCAGCGAGATCGATCCTTTCCATTTCGACCGATTGTCCCTGCCGCACATCGCGTGCACGCCACACGTTCTCGGTATCTTTCTCTCGATAAACGATATCGTCGATGACGGTATCCATACTCGAAAACAGAATGGGACCGAGACCAGTCCTCCAAGTGATACGAATTTCGCTACGGGTAGGCTCCACATGGATCATCTCCAAACCATTCCAGCTTCGATTGGATAGGTAGTCTCCCTGGTGGATAGGGCCGTCTACGATAAAGTTCTCATCAAGGGTAACCGCGCTGCCCACCTTTCGAGGCAATAAGTGACTCTCCTGGGGTATAGAAACGCTGCTATCCAGGAGCAAAGAAGCACGCGCCAGGTAAGACTGGCGCGTTAACAAGCGGCCGCGATCCGAGTCATAAAAAGTGATTTGCTGTGTTAAAACGTACCCCCCGATGCCATCACCCAGAAGGATCACAGCTCCCAGAATCAAGCTCGCCACCAAAGAAATGATGGGAGTCGTGACAAAGATACGGAAGCGATTTTTACGCGGAGCCAGTTTGAGAAGATTGAAGGGACCGATGATGACAGCAAAAGCGACCATGAACACAATCACCATCAGTGCATTGATCGTCACTGGGTCTGCGTCGATGACATCAGCCCAACGACCCAGCCATCCAAAACTGGTTGCCTTGTCTGCAACAGGCGAGCGACTCGCGAAGGAATCCCCGAGAGACACATACGCGATTGTCCCCGCGCCCCGGTTCACTTTTCTCTGCTCCGAACTGATACCCAGCCGACGCAAACTAGACGGAGGCGCATCCTGATTCGGCGTGGCCATAAAGAAAATCTGACCGCCCCAGCCCACCCAATCGAGAAGCGCCTCTTGGGACTCAACGGGAATCTCCGGCCAATCAGAATGAATTAGAACAAAGCCATCCAAGCTTTCATAGCCAGCCGCCTGAGTAGGTAAATAACGCGGAGAGTAAACGGCCTTCTGGAATTCCGTGCTACGATCGGAATAGTTAGAATTGGTATAATTCAGCGTCAGAAGGCGGTCTGCTCGTTGAGAGGCTAAATATACATGCGTTGTCTCGCGATCGGCAGAAACAGAATCATACAGCGAGACGAGCCCAACTCCATCAATCCCCGGCCCACGGATTTCCAGGCTAAGCCGGGTCTGTGAGAACGTTGTCTTCTCGTTGAAAGAAACCGGCACATAAATCTCCCGACGGACGCTGGAGCGCCCCTCAACTTCAATTTCAGCTATCAACTGACTGTTGACTCCATCTCGGCCAATGTGACCTGCCAGCGCTGTTGAATTAACACGATAAACGGCTCGAGCCTTTGAAGCGTTGGTGATCTCGATAATGAACGGGACATGTCCGGCTTTAGGCATCGCATTCTCATAGATCGAAATAATACGAACCTTTGCCTGGGCACCATCCTCCATCGGAGGACTGAAGGTGTTTTGCCCAAAAAGCGAATTACCCAGACACAACAGGCAGATATAGCCCAGAAATTTTTTAGTAACCCCCATGTTAATTAGAATCGAGTTTGGCTGCTGTCAGCGCACTGGGCACCGTAGCGGCCTCAGTCGGTACGTCCTCTATAAGCTGATCGACGAGCTGGTCCGTGGTCAGATTCTCCAACCGAGCCTCGTAGCTCAGGATCAGGCGGTGCCGCAAGACAGCTTTGGCGAGCGCTTGAACGTCTTCGATCCCCGCATGTTTGCGACCAGCGATCCAAGCCCGAGCCCGAATTGCCTTAGCCAAACCTATGGCCGCACGCGGACTCGCTCCGAAACGAATATACTTACGAATCGCATGCGCCGAGTCGTGCGTCGCATTCACCAATCGGGCTATGTAAGAGACGACTGTCGGCGGGATAAATACGGCCTCAGCCTCCTTTCTCGCCGACAAAATCGCTGTTGCATCCACGACGGGTACTGGCAGATCGGCCTCCGCGCCAGACCGATTATTAATGATTTCTTCCAAAGTCTCGGTGTCTGTCTGAAACACATCGAGCTTGAAGAGAAAACGGTCCGTCTGCGCCTCCGGGAGCGCATACGTGCCGTCGAGATCGATCGGATTCTGCGTTGCAAACACAAAAAACGGCTCCGGCAAAGGAAATGTCTCTCCCATCGCGGTGACGGAGCGTTCCTGCATCGCCTCCAGCAGAGCAGCCTGAGTTTTCGGTAAAGCGCGGTTTATTTCGTCAGCGAGCAGAATCTGAGTAAACACCGGCCCTCTAGAAAATTCGAAGACGCGCTCACCGTCGCGCTCCTGCACCATGGCACTCCCCACAATATCTCCGGGGAGTAAATCGGGGGTAAACTGCACCCGATGGGACTCCAGCCCACTTAGCGCCGAGAGCGTCTTTATGAGCTCAGTTTTCCCTAGACCAGGCAATCCTTCCAACAGGACGTGTCCACCCGCCACGAGGGCAACCACGACCGATTCAATCAACGCTGGCTGACCAAGGATATGTGTATTCAGAGATTTGTTCAGTTCTTGGAATGCTGACATGATGAATGCGTGGGAATATAAGGTGATCTAGTTTGGTTCAGAGCGGTCAAAAAAACGCTCGAGGCGTTCCTTTTCCTGAGGCGTTAGAATTTGTTGCCAAGTAGCCGTGCCCCCAGCGGATGTTGTTTCCGATGGCCCTCCCTCCAGGATCGAATCATCGACGGGTTCGTCGGCATTGAGATTGGGGCGGGTAATGACGGTCTGAAGCGTTTCGCCCGGGCTGGCGGTAGACATGTCTGAATTTGAGATCCCCTCAAAGGTCTCCGGCACAAAGGGAAGTCCATCTACATTGAACAGCAAGGGAGCATCGCCAGGGCCTCGTCCTACGCCACCCAGGCGCGTGCCTTCCTGCATTTCCTCGCCGGTAGAGGAAGACTGCCCATCACCCTTATTGCCCGAGCCACCTTGCCCCGGCTGCATTCCCTCCATTATTTCCTTCAGTTGCTCCTGAGAGAGCTGTTGGAGTCGCCCGATATTTGAAAGACTCTGCGCCGTCTCGCGGGTGTCACGCATACTTTCGCGCAGTTGCTCCATTTGTTCTTGGCTTAGGCTAGCCGCCGGATTTTCCATGGCTTCTTGCAGTTGTTGCAAGAGCGGTTCTTGGAATGCAAGCGACTCATCCGAAAGACGATTTATTGCCTCCGCCGCCTGATTGCGCGCCGACTCCGGTTGCATGCGCATATCGTCTCCCATGCGCTCTAACTCACTCAAAGCCTTCTCGGCATCACTCAGCGCCTGGCTCAGCGATGACAGTTGGTGCTCCAGTTCACTTTTTAAAGCATCGGCTGCCTCCAATGAACTTTGATCGTACCAATCAGACGGGTCATCTCCTTTAAGCTGATCAAGCTGTTTCTGAAAAGTCTCCAGAGATGCTGCATCGATACGCGGCTCTGCCTCGAGTGACTCCAAAGTATTTTCAATCGCAAGAAGATCAGGCGGCAGCTCTGACGGAAGTGGAGCATCCCCTTGGGCCTGCTTGATCGGTATCCATCCAGCGATGAGCGGAAGGAGAATACTCGCAGCAAGCAGCGCTTGATTGGATTGAAAATGATACCTGTAGGGAAATCTGCGGCCCCGCGCGCGCGGCCAGTCAGCTTTTCCAAGCCAGGCACTACTGAGCTGTCCATGGAGTTGGTGGTGGACCTCTAAGCGCGCGAGCGCATCGGTGGGACGCAAGCGACTTCGCCACAAGCGGATCAAAACAACACACCATACCAGACACCAAGCTATTGCGATAATAAGAGCGATCGATGGAGAAACCGAAGCATTGCTCCGATGCGACCCTAAAATGGCGATCGCAGCACAGACGTGCACCCCAGCGAGCCAAGGAAGCGAACGCTCAAACCAGGATTGAGCATTGACCAAGAGTGAAACTCTTCGAGCCTCGCTGAGCCAAAATTTTTCGTCGGGGGTCATCAACGTTCCCAGCATCGAGACTCAGCTTGCCTGGGAACTCAAGGGGAAATCCGAAGATACTCCGCAAAAAATATCTCAAGCTGGTTTTTCCAGCTTACCCGGCTTTACAAAAGCCAACACCAGCAGGAATAAATTGTAGATCGGGACAAAGAAGAAGATCGCGTGAATGTCGAGATCGCGCAGGCGCCGGATGACCTGCACAAGCGCGGTCCATGCCGTGATCGATCCAGTGATAATCGCGAAAAAGACGCCCACCTCCGTGAAGTGCAGAAACTTATAGCCCGCTTTAAACGCCAAGTAGGAAATCCCCGTGCCCACAAGCAAGACAATGACGAGACGAATTGCAAACGGCAGACGGGCCAGCGGCGTGCGTGTAGAGAAAAAGAAATCCATAGTCTTTAAATCGGTTTCCAACAGCTTATCTGATCTGCCCCTGAATCAAGGCAAAATATTCAGTGCGATCAATGGTCTCAGTTCGTTCTCTCTGCCATTAAGAGAAGGACTGTATCATTATATCCACAGCGGATGCTCCGTCCAGTTTTTCGTCAGACCCATTTTACCCAGCGCGTTGGGGCACTCGGGCAATTGGTTCATCACAAGGTTTTCGATACGATCTCGCCATCCAGCGACAAATACACGTTCAGCGTCACAGGAACTCAGAAGACAATTTTGCAAGAGCAAGCTCGCAAACAAGTTCCTGTTAGATGGGAGTAATGGCGATCGCCATGCCTTTCCGAAAGGCAACTGAGGTTTTACCGCCCAAATCTTATCCCATAGGCGTGCATGGTGTGCACAAATATTACGCACATATACAATGTGGTGAAGGCAGGAGATGAAAGTCTCTGGCTGCATACCGTAACGGTGAGCGACTCGCTTTTGGTCCTTTTTATGGAGACCTTTGAGCATCATTGAAAGACTACCAAAGGACAAAATCTCGGTGACTACCCAGATCGGAAGATTTGGATAATCTGAATATTTTCTTTCAAAGTGCCGAATGAATACTTCTTGTTAAGCCTCAGTTTGCTTGTGCAGCTTTTGTAGCCAATCCCGATGCCGAAACCTCTTATTAAAGTTTGAAGGATGAATATGCCCAAATGCTTCGTAGCTCTCACCAAACGTGAAGGCTATCGACGTTCTAACATCGAGCTCAATTACTTCCATAGCTTCATAGACCAGATCTCGTAGTGCGCGGTCGAATTCGTAAGCCCTACGGATTTGTAGGAATGTAGTGCCGTCAATATAGTGATGACGTTTGACTTCAAACGGTAGACCGTAACCACTGAACCGATAGTAATTCAAATGTCGCAGAAAATTCTCTGCCTCGGCTACATCTTCGATAATCAATCTCGCTAGTTGAAGCTTTTGAAGCTGCTCAGGAATAGACTTCCATAACTTGTTGTAGGCATCCTGCATGGCGCAGTAGAATTTAGAAAACTCTCTAGAAAGCGGACAAAAAAAAACGCGCCCATGATGTGCATCCTTCTAGCGGACGAGAGGCACGGCGCGTATGTTACAGAATAAAGAAACAAACCAACGTCGTTTTGGCAAGTCCTTTTAAATTAAAAGAGCTAGGAAGGGTGTGACCAGAGGTGCGGGGAGTCATGCGGCCTCTTTGAGCCATTCTTGACTTTCGATGTAGGTGGCGCG
>JABSRG010000062.1 GCA_013215165.1 Opitutales bacterium
GCAGCGTCTGTGATCGAACCGCCCTGACCCAAACGATCCCAAAGTTCCTCACCGATGTGGGGCGCAAATGGAGCAAGCAATTGGGTAAATACCTTGGCTAATTCAAAGTAGTAAGCTGGGGCTTTTGACAAGGTGTTTTGGCAGATCATCATCTGGGAGATGGCGGTGTTGAAGCGGAGGCCTTGAATGTCTTCGGTGACTTTTTTGATGGTCTGGTGAAAGACTTTGGCGTCTTCAGCGCTCAATGCCGCACCTTCTGAGATCTTTTCGGCTGGGTCGCCGTCAGGGCCGATAAATTCCATCCAGACTTTTTTGAGGAAGCGCACCACGCCCTGGATATTCTGGGTCGACCAGGGTTTCATGGCTTCCAGGGGACCCAAGAACATTTCGTATAGACGCAGGGAATCTGCGCCAAATTGGTCGATGATATCGTCGGGGTTGACGACATTGCCGCGACTTTTGGACATTTTGTTTCCATCCTCGCCCAGGATGATTCCTTGGTGGAAGAGGCGCTTGTAGGGCTCGGGTTCGCTCAGGACGCCAATGTCGTAGAGGAAGCGATGCCAAAAGCGTGCGTAGAGGAGGTGTAAGACGGCATGCTCGGCACCGCCGATGTAGAAGTCGGGTGTTTGCCAATACTGCTCGGCTTCACTGCTGACAAGCTTCTCAGCGTTGTCTGGGTCCATATAGCGCAGGTGGTACCAGCATGAGCCGGCCCACTGTGGCATGGTGTTGGTCTCGCGAACGGCGTCGATCCAGTCGGAAGAGTCAGTCTGGGTGTCGCGGCTGACGATGGCGCCGGTCTGGATATTTACTTTGACCTGGAGCCAGTCGGTGATGTTGGCGAGCGGCGATTCACCGGTGCCCGAGGGTTGGTAGTTGTCTGTTTCCGGTAGGCGCAGGGGAAGGTGCTCGGGTAGGACGGGTAGGGCATAGCACGTTGTTCCGTCGACCAGGCTGGTCACGGGTTCTTCCGGCAAATAGGCCTGCAATGCTGAGTCTTTGCTAGCGATGACCTGGTCATAAGCTTCGCGGCTGACCCAAATGATGGGGATGGGCTCGCCCCAGTAGCGCTGGCGGGAGAATATCCAATCGCGCAGCTTGTAGTTGACTGCACCCGTGCCGGTTCCACCGGCTTCCAAATCGGCGATGATGGCTTGTTTCGCGTCGGCGCTCGGCATGCCGCTGTATTTACCCGAATCGATCAGTTTGCCTGCGCTGGCGTAGGGTAGTGTCGTTTCTTTGCCCTCGGCTTCGATGACAGCCTGGATGGGTAGATTGAAAGTTTGGGCGAACTCAAAGTCGCGCTCGTCGTGTGCAGGCACAGCCATAATGGCCCCCGTGCCATAGGAGATGAGCACGTAGTCAGCGACCCATATTGGGATGCGCGCGCCGTTTACGGGATTGATCGCATAAGAGCCGGTGAAGACGCCGGTTTTTTCTTTGGCCAGTTCAGTGCGGTCGAGGTCGCTCTTTTTGGCAGCTGCGAGTTTATAGGTTGCGACTTCGTTTTTTTGCTCTTCCGAGGTGAGAGCATCGACTAGCGGATGTTCTGGAGCGATGACCATGTAGGTCGCTCCAAAGAGAGTGTCGGGCCGCGTGGTGTAAATGCGCAGGTGTTCGCCTGGAATGGTTTCGAGCGCGAAATCGACCTCCGCACCTTCCGATCGCCCGATCCATGCGGTCTGCATGCGTTTGGTCGAATCGGGCCAGTCTAGGTCTTTTAAGCCATCGAGCAGTTTTTCGGCGTATTTGGTAATACGCAGGATGAATTGACGCAGATTACGGCGCTCGACGGGGTGACCGCCGACTTCGCTCTTTCCGTCGACCACTTCTTCGTTGGCCAGAACGGCTTTCAGTTCGTCACACCACCAGACAGGCATTTCGTCGACGTAAGCCAAGCCGTGTTTGAACATGTTTAGGAATATCCACTGCGACCATTTGAAGTAGGCGGGGTCGGTAGTGTTAATTTCACGCTCCCAATCCAGCGCGAAGCCGATGTGATCGATCTGCTTGCGGAAGTTTTCGACGTTGGTCTCGGTGGTGGTGGCGGGGTGTTGGCCGGTTTTGATGGCGTATTGCTCTGCGGGGAGACCGAAGGCGTCCCAACCCATGGGGTGTAAGACATTGTAGCCTTGAGCCCAATGATAACGAGCGAGGATGTCGGAGGCGGTGTAGCCCTCGGGGTGACCGATATGGAGGCCGGCTCCTGATGGGTAGGGGAACATGTCGAGCACGTAGTATTTCGGTTTGGAAGAACCGTTTTCGGCTCGGAATGTCTTGTCCTGTGCCCAGATCTTTTGCCATTTGGGTTCGATCTCGGCTGGGGAGTATTCTGCGCGTCCTGTTGACATGGGTTTTTTAGAAAGGGAGGGAGCGTGCCATAGTGAGCCTCTGGGGCAAGCCGGTTCCTCTGTGTGAATAAGAGATTTAGTATTTGGTGTTTGAGATGTGGGCGTTCTGGCTTGTGTTGTGGGTGTGGAATTTAAGCTGGCATCTGAGTATGCGCCGATGGGCGATCAACCGGAAGCGATCAACACACTGGTGGGGTCGTTAGAGGCGGGAAATAAGTATCAAACGTTGCTGGGCGTAACGGGTTCGGGAAAGACGTTTACGATGGCCAATATCATTCAGCGCACGCAGCGGCCGGCGTTGATCATTTCTCACAATAAGACTTTGGCAGCTCAGCTCTATTCGGAGTTTAAGGCGTTCTTTCCCGAAAATGCGGTCGAGTATTTTGTCAGCTATTATGATTACTATCAGCCCGAGGCTTATGTGCCGGCAACCGATACGTTTATCGAGAAGGATTCTTCGATCAATGAGGAGATCGAGCGGTTGCGGATTGCTGCATCAAGCTCCTTGATCAGCCGGCGAGATGTGATCGTGGTGGCGAGTGTTTCGTGCATTTATGGTCTAGGGTCGCCTGAAGATTTTCGGGAGATGATGATCCCTTTGAAAGTGGGGGATGAGCGACCGCGTGATCAATTTCTCCAGATGTTGGTAGAAATCTTATACGAGCGCAATGATGTGGCGCTCAAGCGCGGCGCTTTCCGGGTGCGGGGAGAGACGGTCGATGTCTTTCCAGCCTACATGGAGAGCGCGATACGTCTCGAATTTTGGGGAGACGAGTTAGAGAGCATCAAGTCGCTCGATCCGCTGACCGGGGATACGGCGGAGAGCTATACCGAGTTTCGTCTCTATCCTGCCAACCAATATATTACACCGCGCCGGAAATTGGATGGGGCGATTAATGAGATCAAGGGTGAGTTAGAAGAGCGCGTTGGGAGTTTTGAAAAACAGGGTCTTCTTTTGGAAGCCCAAAGGATTCGCATGCGTACGGAGTATGACATCGAATTGCTGCAGGAGATGGGGTTTTGCAATGGGATTGAAAATTATTCCCGTCACATGAGTGGGCGTAAAGAGGGGGAGCGGCCGTTTTGCTTGATCGATTTTTTTCCGAAAGACTTTTTGCTCTTCATTGATGAGAGTCATGTGACGATTCCCCAGGTACACGGCATGTATCATGGCGACCGGTCGCGAAAGCAGCGGCTGGTAGAATTTGGATTTCGGCTCCCGTCGGCGTTGGATAATCGTCCGCAAAAGCCGGATGAGTTTGATGCGATTACGGGACAGACGGTCTATGTGTCGGCCACTCCAGCCGCTTTGGAATTACAACGCTCTTCAGCGCTGGCTGAGCAAGTGATCCGGCCCACTGGCTTGGTTGATCCTGAAATGTATATTCGCCCCATCAAAGATCAGGTAGCTGACTTGATTGGCGAGGTGCACAAAGCGGTGGAGAAAGAAGAGCGGGTGCTGGTGACGACTTTGACCAAGCGGATGTCTGAAGATCTCACCGATTACATGCGCGAGGCGAAGATTAAGGTAGAATATTTACACTCGGATATCGATGCCATCGAACGCATTGAGATCCTGCGCAAGTTGAGGAGTGGTGAGTGTGATGTGCTGGTGGGAGTGAATCTGCTGCGCGAAGGACTTGATTTGCCTGAGGTGGCCTTGGTTGCCATTCTTGACGCGGACAAGGAAGGATTTTTGCGCAGTGAAACGAGCCTGATTCAGACCGCCGGGCGTGCGGCACGAAATGCAGATGGACGGGTGATTCTGTATGCCGATGTGATCAACGGATCCATTCAGAAGACCCTAGAGGTAATCGAAGGCCGTCGTAGTAAACAACTAGCGTATAACAAGGAGCATGGGATTACTCCTAAATCTGTTAAACGGGGCGACCAGAAAAGCCTCCATGTTTATAAACAGGAAGAGACTTCGGGCGCGATTGCGGCGGAGAGTAAAGATGATGTGAAAGCAATCATCGCCGAGCTAGAGGAAGAAATGCTCGATGCGTCCCGATCTCTTGAATTTGAGCGTGCGGCGGTACTGCGTGACCAAATCGAAACTCTGCGCAGCGGAGACTATCGCCAGTCACAAAGTAAACGTGGTGTCCAGGGGAGATCTGGGAAACGTTACAAACAGAAGCGCAAACGTTCATGATGTCTGAAAATGTTCTTCCTCATAATTTTGTTATTGTTGAAATATCGATACCAGTTCTGACTCAGATGTAGTCAACCTCCCATTACAATTTAACCTTACCGATGATTTCACCCCAGACTGTACTTGTCACGGGCGCAAATCGTGGCATCGGCCTAGAAATAACTCAACAGATGTTGAGGAAGGGCCACCGCGTCTTTGCGACCTGCCGCGAACCCGATGCCGCTATCGAGCTCAAAAATATGCGACACAGTTTTGGGCGAAATATGGAGATTTTTAGCCTCGATGTCGATAATCCTAGAGATCGGCGTAGTCTTTACCTTTATCTAAAAAAGCTGCACATCGGGCTCGATCTCCTGGTAAATAACGCTGGGGCTTCTGTATGGGATAGTTTATCAGATTTAAGTCCTGACGTGATTCTCGATCTCGTTCGAACCAATGCGGTGTCACCGCTGCTTCTGAGTCGTGATTTGGTTCCTTTTCTGGAACGTAGTGAAAATCCTAGAATCATCATGATGAGCTCACGGCTTGGGAGTATGGAGATGAGTCGTGAGGTCAGTCGAAATAGCTACGCTTACGCAATGAGTAAGGCTGGCCTCAATATGGGCACGGTGCAGTTGGCAGGGAATTTACGTGAAAAAAGTATTGCTGTGATCGCTCAGAGCCCTGGCTGGGTCAGGACAGATATGGGGGGTGCTGATGCGCCGTTAAGTGTTTCAGAGGCAGTCCGGTCGATGCTCAAAGCCTTTGCAGGATATAGCATAAAGGACACGGGTAGTTTCTTTTCGGAGATTGGGGAGCCATTACCTTGGTAGGATCTAGCGTCTTTTGAATCTGACAATATAAGGTACTCTGGGTGCAAGAACAACGTCGATACAGGCGTGTGTGTCGGGTGGCTCTTTAAATTCGATCTGATAATTTGAGAGGATGCTCGCCACGGCTACGGGTTGTAGCACTCGTGCTAAGGGCGCGCCGGCGCAGACGTGAGCACCGCCGCCGAAGAGGCCATGAGCATCATGTCTCGGAAGGTCTGGATCGCGAAGAAAGCGATCAGGGTCGAAGCTGAGTGGGTTGTCGTAAACCTCGGGAAGAAAATGGCCCAATGAGTGTATATGCATCACCCAAGTTCGCTCGGGGATGGTGACGCCTTGGAATTCAATTGGCTTTTTGCTGAGGCGGTCGAAATACATCGATGGCGGGCGTAATCGTTCGATCTCCATGCAGCTAGCTCGCAGTCTTGGGAAATCGCCCATGTTGCTAAAACTGTCTGCGTCCCAGCCTTCGAGTTCCTCTAAGAGTTTTGTGTTCCAGGCCTCAGTGATGGCTGAAAAGACAAGGTTCCAGAGGATGGTGTGCGACGTTGTCGTAGAGCCAGCCATCATGAGTTGGGACAGATCGTGAATAAGCTCCTGTCTAGGAATGGGCGGTTCGTCCTTGGGATGCGCATTCAGGCTCAGTGAAAGAATATCGTCTTGCTCGACGGGGTTACGCTCCCGCTCGTCAAGGATGCTGTTGAGGTAACCGAAGATCTTTTTCCTGCGATAAATTCTGTCTGGACGCAGGTACCAGAGGTGTCGCCACATGCCTAAAGTGTGGGCTTTCAGCATATGTTTGTTACTGATCGCCATGGTTTGATCCATCCCCGGCGGTAGATCGACTTGCATGAGGGAGCGGCTCGTCATGGCGATGATGATGCGCATACAAAACGAGCGTAGATTGGTCCAATCCCCCGAGAGTTTTTCTATCTCGCGGACGACAACTTCGCTCATACTACGGGTATGCTGCATCAGCATCGACGGTTTGAAGCCGGCCGTGACGCGTTGGCGCTTTTTTCGGTAAACACGCCCTTCGAGCTGATTGAGATAGCGGTCGCTGAATTGTTCGCGAAAATGCTTATTGGATGTCGGGTAGTCCCAGAGCTTGTTGTCTCCCCAAGCGGTCTTATTGGCTTCTAGACCCCCCATGGCGATAACCTCTTCGCCGATGTGATTGATCTTAAACACAGGGCCGGCCTCGCGGTAGGCGCGTGTTTGAGTATTGATCGGATCCGTATAGTAAGCGCGCGTCCAGGAAGAGCGTTCCACAGAGCCTGGTTCGGGATTGTATAGCGGAATGTTCTTTAGGTGTGCAGTGGGCGAGGGAGGCATTGCTGGGGCAAAAAAGCAGGGGGTATTCCAGCAGTATTTAGATTGGAGCTACAATCCTTCTTACCGGGCGTTCACCGCCAAGGCTGCTCCGAGGATGCCAGCTCGGTTGGCGAATTCGGCATATTCTATAGGCGTTTCGACAGTCAGGTGTTTTTCAAATTTCTCCCGTTTCTTGACCCCGCCGCCGCCGAGAATGATGAGATCTAGCTGGAGAAGAAACGTGATGTATTTTAGAAATTCGTTGAAGTTTTTGCCCCACTCTTTCCAGGAGAGGTCGCGCGTTTCCCGCGCTCGCTCGCTCACAAGCCGTTCTGCAGAATTTCCTTTAAACTCAATATGTCCCAGCTCCATGTTAGGCACCAATACGCCCTTATTGAACAGGGCGGTGCCAATTCCAGTGCCAACGGTCACCATGAGGGTGGTGCCCAAGGCATTTTTACCTGCTCCGAGTTGCATTTCGGCTAAGCCTGCCGCATCGGCATCGTTGATCGCAGCCACTTCGAAGGCTCCAAAATCCTTCAGAATCTCACCTAAATCAATGTCGACTACTGTTGGATCTAAATTGGCAGCGGAGAGGGTCCGATTTTGACGAACAACTCCAGGGAAGCCGACTCCTACAGGGCCCGTCCAATCAAAGTGCTCCAGCATCGCCTTCAAAGCGTCTTGAAAAGCGGGCAGTTTACAGGGCTGGGGGGTGGGAATGCGGTGACGCTCTGTTATAAATTCTCCAGAGCTGGTGTCCACGACGGCAGCTTTGATGCCACTGCCTCCAATATCGATGCCGAGTGTTTCCATAAGCAAGGGGTGGAGAGATCTCAGAGGGATCTCAATATTTTTAACCTGGATTATGCGATGCGTTGAATGAAGTGATGACCGCCCTCGATCCACAGCCGCAGTCGAGTCGCATCATCTGGAATGGCATCGGCGATCATCTCTGGCCATTCGATCACCCAAAGAAAGGGTGATGTTAAGAGGCTATCGATATCAAGTGCATCGAGGTCGTCGGTAGACCTGAGGCGGTAGGCATCCATGTAGAGTAACTGCCGCCCTCCAAAATAGATGCTGAAAATGTTATAGGTTGGGCTGTGGATACCTTGTCTGATTTCGAGTCCGCTCGCCAAGCCGCGCACGAATGTGGTTTTACCTGAACCCAGGTCTCCACTGAGTGCTAACACGTGGTCGAACGGTAGCTGATCGGCTAATTCCCGTCCAAGAGTCTCGGTCATCTCAGCGTTTTTGAGATGGGTAGGTGCCTCAAGCTGAGCGAGGAGGTCACCCATTGACTGCCTGGAATGCGGCGGCGCGGGTTTTGACATAATCGACGACTTTGTGGTCGTCGCTTCCTGCTCGCCAAACGACTTCCAGGAACTCTGCTGGATGTAGTCCCAACACCTTAAAGAAATAGCGATCCCCTGAACATCCATACATGATTTCCGGGGGCAGGGTGCCTTGAAGTTTTCCACGTGCTTTAGGCAGAATTCGAGGCAGCCAGCGAATGCCTTCTATCTCGTCATACTTAGCTGGTAAGTCCGCGATATTGATATCCTGATCTGTCCAAGTCGCTTTTTGTTCAATAAGGAAGTAACTGCGACGTATGCTATGGACAGCGATGAATGTCGCGAAGTCGGGCTCTCCTTCAGAAACGAAGTCTTCGGCGTAGTCGTAAAAGTCCATTACTTTTAGACCGTGCGCGCGCATGATTTCAGTCTGTTCGGTCGAGAAATAGCTCGCTGGTTCGCGGTTTCCCGACTGGTAAAGACTCACTGTGTGTTTCCAGAGTGATTCAATTATACTGAGGGCGGTGTATCCTGACATGTGCTTGAGTGTGTTGGGGCCGTTTCATTTTTGGTAGGATAAAACAAACCTTTGTCCAGGATGACAATTGAATCTTAGCTCAGCGGAATCTTGGCTTAGGTCTCGACACAACATTGTTTCAAAAGAATAGTCCGGCGCTTCGCGAAACCCAAGCCTATGAGTGATCCAATCCAACACGAATGCGGCATCGTGCTGATTCGGCTGAAGAAACCGGTATCCTATTATCAGGAGAAATACGGGACGCCGCTCTACGGTTTTAACAAGCTGTTTCTACTAATGGAGAAGCAGCACAATCGTGGACAAGATGGCGCGGGCATCGGCTGCACTAAGCTTGATATGCCCATCGGTGAGCCGATCATGTTTCGCGAACGCAGCAATAATCGCAACGCTCTCACCAAGATCTTCCAGGGCCAACTGGATAAATATGACAAGATGGTGAAGCAGGGAGATATACACCCTGAGTTCGCTCAGACGGTGAAGCGTAACTTTGAATATGGAGGAGAGCTTTTAGTCGGCCACTTACGCTACGCGACCAGTGGCTCGCTCCTTGAGAAAGCGTGTCATCCCTACTACCGGCGTAGTAACTGGCCAACTCGGTCGTTGATGTTGGTTGGGAATTTTACGATGACCAACACGGAGCAGCTCAATCAGCGCCTAGCTTCGCGTGGCCAGCATCCGGTGTTTGATACCGACACTCAGGTGGTACTCGAAGAGATCGGATTCTTTCTCGATGAGGCGCATAATGATATTTTCCACTCACTCTCGGGCGACGGTTTAGAGGGGCAGGAAATCTACCAGCAAATTCGCCGTAAATTGGATCCAGCTGAAATTGTTCGTCAGGCTGCAAAACACTGGGATGGAGGCTACGCCCTCGCTGGTATGATCGGGAACGGAGATGCATTTGCACTCCGCGATCCCAATGGAATTCGGCCCTGTTATATGGCTGAGGACGACGAAATAATCGCCTTTGCTTCTGAACGTGTCCCGCTGATTACTGCGCTCAACAAAGACGAGTCAGAGATTAAAGAAGTTGAGCCCGGAAAAGTTGTTGTGATCAAGGCCGATGGAACGGTCAAAACAGAGCGCTTTGCCAAAGAAAAAAAACGCACGAGCTGTTCCTTTGAACGCATCTATTTTTCGAGAGGTAATGATCCGCAGATCTACCGTGAACGCAAAGCGCTGGGTGCAGCGATGGCAGAACAAATTCTCTGGTCCATCAATCATGAGGTCGAGGATGCCGTTTTTACTTACATCCCAAATACTGCGGAGATGGCCTACTTTGGCCTGATGGAGCGCTTACACGCCATGAATCGCGAAATGGCGGCCCAACGTATCAAAGACGATCTGGCACGCGGGGACCTCACTCCCGAAAGGATTGACGATATTATGGGGCGTTTGGCTCCGCGCGGTGAGAAGATTGCTATCAAGGACATCAAGCTCCGCACCTTTATTAGTGAGGAGTCTAGCCGGGCCCAGTTAGTTTCACATGTTTATGATGTGGCCTACGGGGTGGTGAAGCCGACTGATAATTTAGTTTGCATCGACGATTCCATCGTTCGCGGGACTACGTTGAAGGAGTCTATTCTCAAAATGTTGAGCCGAACAAACCCCAAGAAAATAGTCGTCGCTTCCACTGCGCCGCAGATCCGTTATCCTGATTGCTATGGCATTGATATGTCCGAGCTGGGGAAATTTATCGCGTTCCAAGCTGCGATTGCCCTTCACAAACAACATGGCAGTGAAGATGTGATCTTGGATGTATATCAGGACTGTTGTGACCAGGCGAGTCAGCCAAGATCACGTCTAGTTAATCACGTGCGCCGCATCTATGAACCGTTTACTGACGAGCAGATATCGCAAAAAATATCCGAGCTTGTCCGTCCTCGCGATATCGCATGGGAAGGGGATATCGAGATTACTTTCCAGACTGTAGATGCTCTGCATCAGGCTAGCCCTCGACACACGGGCGATTGGTATTTCACAGGTGAGTATCCTACCCCCGGAGGCTACTATGTGTTGAACCAAGCGTTCATTAACTATTACGAAAATCGGCGGGGGCGGAGCTACTAGACGGTCTGGATCGTCTTGCCTGGGTGATCTGCGAATGCACGCGAATTTTGAATTGGTTTTTAATGAACAGAAGGTGTGACTGAATCGATACAAATTTAGGAACTTCCTTTAGCTTATCCGCGGTAATTAGCCTTCACTAGAGGATCTTTTGGTCCTGCTTTTTGAAATATTTCCAAATTCATATTGACGGGGGGAAGCGAAATGTCCTCTATCGGAATCTTTCCCACAAAGGGGTAGTAGCTCAGTTGGTTAGAGCGCCTGCCTGTCACGCAGGAGGCCGCGGGTTCGAGTCCCGTCTATCCCGCCACCTTTTAAAAAGCTCTCGGAATTCCGAGGGCTTTTTTTGTGCCAGTGTTTTGGTGAGGGCCTCTCAACCGCGTGCTCCGGGTGTTCCGGTTCCGCTCGCTGCGCTCACGGCCCGGTCTTGTCGCGAGGCTCCAGGCTAGGTTTTCGCATTCCGTCTTGCGTTAAGGTGCGGAGCCCTTTCACTGCGTCGCTGTGTCAAGTTTGGCGCAACACTCTCTCACAACAAACATATTCAACACGGATTGCATTATGCCGGTTAAAATCGGAATTAACGGATTCGGCCGTATCGGTCGCATGGTATTTCGCGCGCTCGCGGACAAAGGCCTATTGGGCACTGAAGTAGAAGTCGTTGCTATCAACGACCTCGTCCCAGCCGACAACCTAGCCTATCTCCTCAAATATGACTCTACTCAAGGCCGCTTCAATGGCGAGGTAGAGGTCGATGGTGATGTCCTCATAGTGAACGGACAGCGCATCCAAACGATTGCTCTCCGCGAGGTTCCTGAGAATCTTCCTTGGAAAGACTACGGTGTAGATATCGTTCTCGAGTCTACAGGCCTTTGGGTTCAGGACGAAAAAGCAGAAGGACATATCAAAGCTGGTGCCAAAAAGGTAATCATTTCCGCCCCTGGTAAGGGAGATAAGGTCAAAACTGTCGTGCTGGGTGTGAATGACGATACCCTAACTGCAGATGATTCGATTATCTCTAACGCTTCGTGCACGACCAACTGCCTGGCTCCGATGACCAAGATCGTCCTCGATAACTACGGCATAAAAGAGGGTTTGATGACAACCGTTCACGCTTACACTGCAACTCAGCGTACCGTCGATGGGCCTTCTCCAAAAGACATGAAGGGGGGGCGTGCTGCGGCGACCAACATTATCCCATCCACTACAGGGGCAGCCAAGGCTGTGGGACTCGTTCTTCCTGAAGTGAAGGGCAAGCTGACGGGGATGGCCTTCCGCGTGCCAACACCTACAGTGTCAGCGGTAGATCTCACCGTGAAGACCGAGAAGCCTACTTCTTACGAAGAAATTTGCTCCAAGATGAAAGAAGCCGCTGAGGGTCCCCTCAAGGGCATCCTCGGATACACCGAAGACGAGGTAGTCTCAACCGACTTCGTTCACGATAGCCATAGCTCTATTTTCGACGCTGGCTCCGGTATCGCCCTTTCTGATACCTTCTTCAAGCTGGTGTCTTGGTATGACAATGAGTGGGGTTATTCCAATCGCTGCGCCGAGTTGATCTCGAAGGTGGCGAAGATGGCATAAGCCAGGCCGATTTGCCCACACCTTTTCTGAGGGTCAGGAGAGCAGATAAAAATCACGCTCTCCTGGCCTTTTTTCTTTCATTTATCCGCACTCACTTATTCCATCGCGGCTCTTCAATTTTTCTCTATGGCCAAGGTAAAATCTGTAAAAGATCTCTCCTGCAGCGGAAAACGCGTGCTTGTGCGCGTTGATTTCAATGTTCCGCTTTCGTCAGACGGCAAAGTCACCGACGACACACGCATTCGCGCAGCGCTCCCCACGATCGAATTACTCGTCAACCAGAAGGCACGCGTGATTCTCGCTAGCCATCTGGGCCGTCCGAAGGGTGAGCCAAATATGAAATATTCACTCCGGCCGGTGGCGGCAGATCTTTCTGATAAGCTGAAGCGCCCGGTGATTTTCGTGAAGGACTGTGTTGATGAGGAAGCAGAGTCTATTATTGATAGCACCGAGCCAGGTTCAGTCGTATTGCTAGAGAATGTTCGCTTCTACGCGGGTGAGGAAAAGAATGACGCTGAATTTGCGAAGAAGCTGGCCAATCTAGCGGATGTTTATGTGAACGATGCTTTTGGTACAGCCCACCGTGCCCATGCTTCCACTGCCGGTGTCGCTGAGTTTGTTGCAGAGAAGGCTGCTGGCTTATTGATTGAAAAGGAACTTGCCTACTTGGGTGACAAGGTGTCGCAACCTGAGCGACCGCTGACGGTCATTTTGGGAGGAGCCAAGGTCTCTGATAAGATCATGGTTATCGACGCTCTACTCGAAAAGGCAGACACAATTTTGATCTGTGGCGCGATGGCCTACACATTTAAACTCGCTCTAGGAGAGACAGTGGGTGACAGCTTATCTGAGCCCGACAAGATAGATACCGCGAAGGCCGCTTTGGCCAAGGCGAAGAAAAAGGGCGTAAAATTCCTTCTTCCGGTCGACACAATGGTCGTGCAAGGGCTTGATTTCGGTGCAGGTTCTTTCACTGATTCAAAGATCGTCGAAGGTAATATTCCTGAAGGCTGGGAAGGCGTGGATATCGGGCCGAAGTCCGTCGCATTGTTCTCATCGGCTATTCAAGAGGCCAAAACTGTTCTCTGGAATGGTCCTATGGGGATCTTTGAAATTGAAGCCTGTTCAAAGGGGACTTTCGAAATCGCTAAGGTGATCGCTGATAGTGACGGTCTCTCGATCATCGGTGGCGGTGATTCAGTAAAGGCCATCAATCAATCTGGCTATGGCGACCAAGTCACTTTCATGAGCACAGGGGGCGGTGCCTCATTGGAGTTTCTTGAAGGAAAAGCGCTTCCCGGCGTTGTCGCTCTTGAGCAATAATCTTTATAATCCCAAATTTCCCAACCATGAGTAATAAATCACGTAGGTTCCTAATAGCCGGAAACTGGAAGATGAACAAAACCATAGCGGAGGCGAAAGAGCTCGCGACCGAAGTGGTATCGTCTGTTGGACAGCAGACCGCTGTCGGTATCGTTGTCTGTCCGCCTTACACTTCACTCGAAAGTGTGGGGTCGATCGTTTCCGATTCTACTGTCAATCTGGGTGCACAAAACATGCACCATGAAGCCGCGGGCGCCTACACTGGAGAAGTGAGTGCTGAAATGCTTCGCGATTTGTTCGCTTCATCGGTGATTTTGGGACACAGCGAGCGCCGAGAGTATTTCGCTGAGTCGGATGAGTTGATAAACCAGAAGGTCTTGGCGGCACTGCAGAACAACCTACGTCCTATCTTGTGTGTCGGTGAGACTCTCGAAGATCGAGAAGCGGGAGACACCCTCAAGGTGGTCGAAACTCAGCTGCGTGGCGGACTGGTCGATGTGACTGAAAGTAAGGCAGATCAGGTAGTCATCGCGTATGAGCCTGTTTGGGCCATCGGTACGGGAAAAACTGCTACGCCGGAAATGGCACAAGAGGTCCATGCTGCTATCCGTGCCCTTCTTATTGAATTGTTTGGTGAAACGGGTGATAAAATCCGCATCCTTTATGGCGGGTCTATGAAACCTGGAAATGCCGAAGAACTCCTCAAACAGCCCGATATTGACGGTGGGTTAATCGGAGGCGCAGCCCTCAAAGCCAAAGATTTTTGCGCTATTGTAGAAACTGCAGTTAGCCTTTCCGAGTAGGTCGGTAGGTTTTCCTTTGAACTCTGGAGAGCGGCACTTCGTCGCCGCCTTCTGTGGATTTAGACCGACGCTCCTATGGCAGAAGGAGGCACTCAGCGTCTTTTTTTGCACTGTAGCGAATAGTTTCTGACACGGTCTTTGCAGCTGACTGAACCCGGGTGCTCCAACTTCTCAATGCTGCCTCTTCTTTGATGAGGCAGGCCGCAAATAAATCACCAGTTCCGCGATATGAGCGCGGTTCCCAAGGCAGATTTATCATCTCGGTAGCTGCTTTATGATGAATACAGACACCGCGTGACCCACCTTGGGGTTCTGCAGAAGTCTCTAGAATAGTCGCGCGCAATACCTGCGTCGATAGCCACTGTATACGATTGAGGCCCTCGGCGTCAGCGAGAAGTTCGATTTCAGTAGAATTCGGCAACGCTACATCAGCGAAATTTAATATTTTCAACCATACTGAAATCAAGTCTTTGGAAACGTAGGCTCTGCCATGATCACCACAAATCGGATCGACCCAGATCTTGCCAAGATTTTCGCGCTGCTCACTTAGCCAATTAACAATCCCCTCGGCCTGTTGGACAGAAGCTAGGTAGCCTATAAATAGGTCTGGTTTTCGACCGGCATGGTTTTGGAACTTGAGATTGGCTTGGAGTTGCTCGATGAGCTGAGCATTCGGCCAGCGCTGGCTCTCTGGGTAGTCGGGTGTGGCGTTTAAATAAATGCTGGGAACTGGGATCGCTTGCGTGCCCAAAACGGGAAGTATCACGCCTAGCCCCGCTCCTCCAAAAGCTGGCAAGCTATGGACGATTATTATGGGGGAGGCCAGGCTGGTCATGACTCTAAGAGCTTTCGCCCATATTCCAGTCATCGGATTTGAAAGGAACTGCCGGGAGGCGTTCTTCGTTGCCCAGGTTTGCCCAGATTGGATTGAGATGCCATGCGTAGTGCACTGCAATCGGGCGTGAAACACTCTCGGATGTTACTTTCACCACGTCGCTTTCAATAGTCGCGTCGGCTTCATAGAACTTTCGATCTTCACCAGCCAACAAAAAGCCTGAGAGCGGGTTGCCATTCAAAGCTTTCAGGCCGCTGCCGACCTGCTCGAAACGGATGAGCGCAGTGGCTTCCTCGAATCTGATCTCCACAGGCTCAGGGCCGCCGCGCAGATCGATTTTTTGGTATACATCTGCCAATGCCCAGCGTGCGAGACGACGTCCGATGACTTGCTTGTGGCGCGGATGGATGTCATTCGTTTCACCCGCATCAATAGCGACGGCCAGTCCTGCTTTGGGATCGTCTAAAACAGCGAGTCTTTGCGCTTCGCGCAAGTGCGGCCAATTGTCATCTTTGAGTGGATTAGCCGGGCTGAGGAAATTTGCCAGCTGGACGATCCCGAAATGCATTTCTTGATTTTCAAACCAACGACGCCAGTCCTCCATCAGAGCTTTCATTTTACCGCGATAGTCCTGAGGGCGGAATCCTGCATCAGCTTCACCTTTGTACCAAATCACCCCGCGGAGTCCATATGGGGTCACGGGCGAGATCATGCCATTCGCCAGGGAGGCCGGGCGGCCATAGCCCCGGTAGTCTTTGGGTAGCGTGGGGGCTCCAACTTTAACTTGTTTGTCCAAGGGCTCATCAGAGGCGATGATACTCTCAGTCTGTCGTCGCCAAATGCCAGTCAACTGCAATTGAAAGTCGGGCCATTCTAGATACGGATATTGATCTCCACCGATGAAACCTCCAAAGGCGAAAGGCGTGAAGATCCTGAGAGCAATCGTGTTGCGTCCGGTCTTCAGAGTGTTCTGTGATACTGAAAGCGTTATTGAGCCTGGAGCCGCTTCGGTAGAACTCTCGAGTTTTTTTCCATTAATCCATGCTGTGGCCGAATCGCCTATGGGGCCAAGGCGAAGCGTGGCGGCTGTCGGGGGGCTCTTCTTGAGATTTCTGGGTGTGAAGCTAGCTGATTGCGAGGGCAGGTGGACTTTCCAATTTCCCTCGGCATCGGCAATGCCTTGCATGGTGGTTTTACCCAGTGTGACGTGTATGTTCGCACCTGGTTGCGCCCAGCCCCAAACAGGAATAGCCGCATGCCTCTGCAATACCATGTGGTCAGAAAATACTGAAGGCAATTTGAGGGATATCTGTACGGATACCATGAGTTTGAAGGCTGTCCGTATTAAGTGAATTTGCGCAATCTAAATCCCTTTTTTGATATTTTTCGCGCAACTCTTGCTCGCCCGGAGATTCTTTTTCAGGCTTTGACATCGTGTCCTTTCCTCTCGAACCCAGGCCAGATATCTCAGATCCAGATTCTTTGTTGGAGTCCTTTCTTGACTACACAGTCCGTAAGGAACTCGAGCTCTATCCCGCTCAGGAGGAAGCCATTCTCGAATTGTTCGCTGGTAAGAATGTTATCGTTAATACACCGACAGGATCCGGTAAGTCGCTTGTGGCGGCATCCCTGCACTATTTGTCTGCTTCGACGGGAAGGCGCTCGGTGTATACCTGCCCTATCAAGGCGTTGGTGAATGAAAAATTTCTTTCTCTATGCCGAGATTTTGGGCCGGAAAGTGTGGGAATGATGACGGGTGACGCGACTGTGAACGGGAATGCGCCGATCTTGTGTTGTACGGCAGAAATCTTGTCTAATATAGCTCTGCGTGACGGACCGGATGCGCGATTCCACGACATCATCATGGACGAATTTCACTATTATTCGGACGAAGAGCGGGGTGTGGCCTGGCAGGCGCCCTTGCTGACGATGTCGAAGGCGCGCTTTTGTTTGATCTCTGCGACACTGGGTGAGACGGCGTTTTTTGAGCGTGAGATGACACGTGTGACCGGCCTTGAGAGTGTTACTGTGAAGAGTGTTGAGCGCCCGGTTCCCCTTGAGTTTGAGTATATTGAGGACGCATTTTCTGAGACTATCGAGGCATTGGCTGGAGCTAACAAACTTCCTGTCTATGTCGTCCATTTCACCCAGCGTTCTGCTGCTGAGACTGCTCAGAACCTGTTGAGTATCAATTTGTGTTCCAAGGAGGAAAAACAAGCGATTGCCGAAGAATTACAGGACGCATCGTTTACCAGTCCGTTTGGTAAAGAGATCAAAAAACTGGCGCGTGCGGGTATTGGCCTACATCACGCAGGGTTGTTGCCCAAGTATCGGGTATTGATCGAGAAACTTGCTCAGAAGGGCATGCTCAAAGTCATATGCGGGACAGACACGCTGGGTGTGGGCGTCAATGTTCCGATACGTACTGTTTTGTTTACTCAGCTCTGTAAGTTTGGCGGACGGCAGACGGAAATTCTGACTGCGCGCGATTTTCATCAGATCAGTGGTCGGGCGGGGCGTAAGGGATTCGATGACGTGGGCTATGTTCTCGCGATGGCGCCAGCCCATGTCATCGAAAACAAGAGACTGGAGGCGAAGGCGGCTGCGGGTAACAAAAAGAAGAGTAAGCTCGTTAAAAAGAAGCCACCTGAGCACGGCTATGTGCATTGGGATGAACAGACGTTTTCTCGGCTTCAGTCGGCACCGCCTGAGTCGCTCAAGTCCTCTTTTAAGGTGAGCCATGGTATGCTGCTGAATGTATTGAGTCGTGACGGTGACGGATGCCAGGCGATGCGACAGATAATTCGGGATTGCCACAATACACCGGCGTCAAAACGCGTCATGCGCCACGAGGCATTCCAACTTTTCCGGGCTTTGATGGATAGGAACATTATTGAGGTCCAGCCACCAGGAGCCGCTCAAAAGTTGAGGATTAATGTCGAGCTTCAGGACGATTTTTCGCTCAATCAGACTCTCGCACTGTATTGTATTGATGCCCTAGGTTTGTTGGACACGCGCTAAGAGGATTACCCGCTCAAATTGCTTAGTTTAGCAGAGTCGATCCTCGAAAATCCTGAGGTGATTTTGCGCGCGCAGATTAACTTTATCAAAAGTGAACTGATCGCGGAGCTGAAGGAACAAGGCGTTGAATACGACGATCGGATGGAGCGACTGGAAGAGGTGGAACATCCGAAGCCAGAAGCCGATTTCATATATGCCACCTTCAATGAGTTTGCTGCGACACATCCTTGGGTTGGCCAAGAAAATATCCGTCCCAAATCCATTGCTCGCGAGATGTATGAACGCTACAGCAGCTTTGCAGATTATGTGAAACGCTATGGCATTCAGCGCGCCGAAGGTCTGTTGTTGCGTCATATCACCCAGGTCTATCGTGTCCTAGAAAATACCATTCCTCCGGCTTTTAAGACTGAACCGGTGGAGGAGATGATCAGCTATTTTAACCATTTGCTGAGACACACAGATTCGAGCCTGATGGATGAATGGGAGACGCTGCGTAATCCTGATTACGTTAAAGGGCCCGCAGGTGCCGAGCTCCCGGATCGACCAGATATCACGCGAGACGCCGCAACTTTGGAGCGCGCTGTGCGGACCGCTGTGTTTGCCTTTTTGCATGAATTTGCGAATCGAGAATGGGAGGCGTTGGTAGAGTCTTATTCCTTCGCTTTGTGTTACCCCGATGCTCAGTCTCCAGAAATAGTGCTACGTCGTGATATCGAGAGCTATTTCGAAGACCATGATTTTCTTCGATTCGATCCTGAGGCGCGTTCTAAGAAACACACACGCATCGACCGCGACGATAGAGCGGGAATGCTCCGGGTCGAACAGACTCTGGTCGACGGAGATGAGCTCAATGATGTGCAGTGGGTCTTCCAGGTTGATTTAAAAGGGGTGCGCGAGTCCGGTGTGGTGGCTTTACTTCCCATAGCCTTAGAGCGGACTCACTAAAGATGTGTGCATGATCCGGGTGGTTGATGGGAGAAGTCGTGTTATTTTGATACAAAACCAATTTTAACCATGGCTTCTGACTACCATCGCGTCGCAAATATCATTCACTTCCTTTCCGAGCATTATGCGGAGCAGCCTTCGCTCGACGAACTCGCTGGCCACTTCAATTTGAGCAAAGGCTACATTCAACGGCTCTTTACGGCATATGTGGGTGTCAGTCCTCAACGTTTTGTTCAGCAGCTCCTATTGGATACGGCTAAAGAGCGTTTGATCGCAGGTGACGCGGTATTGGATGCATCCTTAAGTGCGGGTCTCTCAGGGCCGGGCCGTTTGCATGATCTCTTTGTGACCTTCGATGCGATCACGCCGGGAGAATTCAAAAATTCTTGTTCTGGTATGGTGGTGAAAATGGGCGTAGCAGTGGGTTCGTTTGGGCGCGTGTCCCTTGCGGTGACCGAGCGCGGAATCTGCTGGTTGGGTTTTCCAGAAGAATGGAACAATAGCGTAGCAAGTGAGATCGAAGCGGATTTACAGCACCGCATGCCCGGTGCAGTGATTCAGCACGACGCCGCCGCGATTACGCAGCATGTGCAGGCGCTTTTCTCTCCGGACCGCAAGGAGAGTACGGTTTTTGTAAGCGGGACGAATTTTCAGGTCCAGGTCTGGCGCGCCTTGCTGTCGATTCCCGAAGGCAAGCTCGTGTCGTATGGTAATTTAGCAAAGAGTCTGGGCCGTCCTAAAGCAGCAAGAGCCGTCGGCACGGCAGTCGGGAGTAATCCCGTTTCATTTCTCATCCCCTGTCACCGCGTCTTACGAGAAACCGGCACACTCGGCGGCTACCGCTGGGGCCTCCGACAAAAACGTGCGTTGCTCGCCTGGGAGATGGAACGGGTGGCCGTGTAGGGGCGGTTTGAGCAAAAAGCGCCTTCTATAATCCAAGCGCCTTTTTGATCTCAGGCTTTTTGTCGACTGCGGCCATGAATTCATCGGGGTCGAAGTCTGCTACCACGAAATCACCGTATTCGAGAGTGGGTGTCTTGGTCTGCCCGCTGATTTCTTCCATACGTGTCCAAGCGGCTTTATCGGAGATGACATCACGCTCTTCTAAGTCTACACCTCGGTCAGAGAAAAAGTCTCGTGCGAGCTTACACCATGGGCAGCCCGGTTTTACATACATGATCGGTTTCATCGCTGCAAAGACACGTTATTTTTATAAAGTTTCAAGGCGTATTCCTCCCAATGCGGAATGCTGGGCGTTTCCCTGGAGTAGGCTTACTTAAAGCGCTGGTCTTCGAACCCTTTGGCACTTCGATGTGCGTTCCTGACCTTTGATCACTCAAAAAGAGAATTTTTCGGCTTTCGGGCCGATATTTCTGAGAGATGTTGAGATTGAGAATGAAATTCACTCTGTTGAACGTCGTCTACCAAACTAGCTCATGGAGGTTTTTAAAGGTATGGTTCTGACAGATTGATTTTCTTCAGGCCCCACATTTGAGATGAAATTATCCCTCCCATTGACGACTTGGATCGCAGTCGGCTTCTTGTGTATGCACCTCGCATCAGAGGCTCAGGCTAACCAACCCGATCCCTTTTTTGAGCGGACGGTTAAGCCGTTTTTTCAGACCCACTGTCTTGAGTGTCATAGTGGCGATAATGCTAAGGCGTCGTTTTACATGGATCGCTTGCATCTCGACTTCACACACCCCACGAATGCGGACAAGTGGGTCGAAGCTATGGATGCGATCAATCTGGGAGATATGCCTCCAATCGAAAAGCCTCAGCCGGACCCAGATCAAGTTTTTGAAGTGGCGGAGTGGATTGGAAGCCAAATTCGCCAGGCTCAGGAAGAGAGTCGCATGAAGGGGGGCCAGGTTCTTTTAAGACGCTTAAACCGAGATGAATATGTAAATACAATCATCGATCTTCTCGATATTGATGCATCACATGCGCATACATTGCGTGAACTTTTGCCACCTGATGGCAAAGCCGACGGATTTGATCGTATCGCAGCCGCTCTCTTCATCGATGAGACGCAGATGGAAAAGTATCTCGAGGTCGCTTCATATATTGCTGACATGGCCCTACCTGATGATCCCCCGGCTTCCTACAAAATCGATTGGGACCCGATTGACGGGGGTCTCGCAAGGATCGGGGACACCGTAGTCCCAAGAGGGAGCAAATCGTTTTCAATAAATATCTCTGGTGGAGCCAAGCCTTTTGAAGAATTCAACAATGGCATTCTTTCGAAAAGTCCAACGCGCTACGCGATCGCCAGAGGAAATTTGTTAGATGACGAATATCCCCCATTCTCTCATGGCAACAAAATTGATCTATCTGAAGTGGTCCGGGAAGATGGGTTTTATAGGTTTAGATTCTTTGCAGGTGCTTTCCAGGGAAATCGAGACCTACCTGTCACGATTAGACTGACCTACTGTAGCAATACCCCTTTAGAGCAGGAGTTTCATCACGTAGTTCAAGGGTCGATAGACGAGCCTGTCTTGCAAGACTTGGTCGTTTTTCTCCGGAAGCCTTCAGATTTCCCAGCTCGCTTCCATATAGATTGGAACGTCAGGGGAGACACGATCATTGAGGACCCAGTTTATAAAGAGCTCCGCCAAAGGTTACATCGTTTGAGCCGCAACCTATCCAAAGCGATCCGCCAAAAAGATTCTGAAGAAGCAAAAAGACTTAAAAAAGAGCAGAACACAGCCATCCCATAGGGATGCGCTAAAAAATTAAAAAGTGGTTGGCTCTGGCGGACTTCCGATCAAGGAAGTCAG